>NZ_JAOSHO010000478.1 GCF_025917275.1 Pseudomonas agronomica
ATCTGTATCGGTCGCTGCTTTCACCTGATCAGGACTACGCCATGACGCTCTACGTGAATCTCGCCGAGTTGCTCGGGACCCGCATCGAACAAGGCTTCTACCGCCCCGGCGACCGGCTGCCCTCGGTGCGAGCCTTGAGTACGGAACATGGCGTCAGCCTGAGCACCGTCCAGCAGGCCTACCGCGTGCTGGAAGACAACGGGCTGGCCACGCCGAAACCCAAATCAGGTTATTTCGTCCCGGTCAGCCGTGAGCTGCCGGACCTGCCGGCAATCGGCCGCCCAGCCCAGCGCCCGGTGGACATTTCCCAGTGGGACCAAGTGCTGGAGCTGATACGCGCAATACCGCGCAAGGATGTGGTACAGCTGGGCCGCGGCATGCCGGATATCCATTCACCCACCATGAAACCGTTACTGCGCAGCCTGGCGCAGATCAGCCGGCGACAAGACATGCCCGGTCTGTATTACGACAACATCTACGGCAACCTCCAGTTGCGCGAACAGATCGCCCGGCTATCCCTGGATTCCGGCTGCCAACTGACAGCCAACGACCTGATCGTCACCACTGGCTGTCACGAAGCGCTGTCGGTCAGCATTCGCGCGACCTGCGAACAGGGCGATATTGTCGCAGTGGATTCACCCAGCTTTCACGGCGCCATGCAGACACTGAAGGGCCTGGGCATGAAAGCCCTCGAGATTCCCACCGACCCGCTCACGGGAATCAGCCTGGAGGCACTGGAGCTGGCATTGGAACAATGGCCAATCAAGGCCATACAGTTGACGCCCAGCTGCAACAACCCCCTGGGCTACATCATGCCGGAGGCCAACAAGCGCGCCTTGCTGACCCTGGCCCAGCGTTTCGATGTGGCCATTATCGAGGACGATGTGTACGGGGAATTGGCCTACACCTACCCGCGACCACGTACGATCAAATCCTTCGATGAAGACGGCCGCGTCCTCCTCTGCAGTTCTTTTTCCAAGACGTTGGCGCCAGGCTTGCGGGTCGGCTGGATTGCGCCCGGTCGGTACCTTGAGCGCGCGCTGCACATGAAGTACATCAGCACCGGATCTACCGCGCCGCAGCCTCAGATCGCCATCGCGGAGTTCCTCAAGAACGGGCACTTCGAACCCCACCTTCGCCGCATGCGCACGCAATACCAGCGCAATCGCGACGTGATGATGGATTGGGTAAGCCGGTACTTTCCCCAAGGCACCCGTGCCAGCCGCCCCCGTGGCAGCTTCATGCTCTGGGTCGAGTTGCCCGAGGGTTTCGACACGCTGAAGCTCAACCGCGTGCTGCATGACCAAGGCGTACAGATCGCCGTCGGCAGCATTTTTTCGGCGTCAGGCAAATACCGCAACTGCCTGCGCATGAACTACGCTGCCAAGCCCACGGCACAGATCGAAGACGCTGTACGCAAGGTAGGTGCCGCAGCATCCATGTTGTTGAACGAAACCCGGCGCGACGCCGTCTGAACGTGTAAGCCGGGAAGCAGCATCCGACAGCCGATCCACGCAAACAATCGGAATAAGCCTACGTGAGATCCAGACCGATCCTGCATGCGCTACTGTTATTCGCCTCACTGTTGAGCGGTTGCGCCAGTCTTGACGTTACCCGCGAACCTTCCCAGGCATTACCGGCTTCCGACTCATCGTTCGGCCGCTCAGTGGCACAACAGGCCGCGCCTCACGAGGGCCGCTCGGGTTTTCGCCTGCTGTCGGACAGCACCGAGGCCTTCACCGCCCGGGCCGAATTGATCCGCAACGCCCAAAGCAGCCTTGATTTGCAGTACTACATTGTCCACGACGGCATCAGCACGCGAATGCTCGTGGATGAATTGCTCAAGGCCGCGGACCGGGGCGTGCGCGTGCGCATCCTACTGGATGACACCACCAGTGACGGCCAGGAGCAGATCATCGCGACGCTCGCCGCGCACCCAAACATCCAGATCCGCCTGTTCAACCCTTTGCATCTTGGGCGAGCGACCGGCGTGACCCGCAGCCTTGGACGCCTGTTCGACCTGTCATTGCAGCATCGCAGGATGCACAACAAGTTGTGGCTGGCGGACAACAGCATGGCAATTGTCGGAGGCCGCAACCTGGGGGATGAGTATTTCGATGCCGAACCCAACCTCAACTTCACCGACATCGATCTGCTCGGCGTCGGTCCGGTGGCTGAACAATTGGGGCACAGCTTCGATCAGTACTGGAACAGCGCGCTGAGCAAGCCCATCGAGCAATTCATGTCCCATCGGCCTACCGCCAAGGACTTGGCCAACAGCCGATTACGCCTGCAGGAATCCCTGGAGCAGACGCACAAGGAAAACCACGCGCTGTACCAACTGTTGACCGCCTACAAGACCCAACCGCGCCTGGACACCTGGCGCAGCCAACTGACCTGGGCCTGGAACCAGGCATTGTGGGACGCGCCGAGTAAAGTCCTGGCGAAAGACGAGCCGGACCCGCAATTATTGCTGACCACCCAACTGGGCCCGGAACTGGCCGGCGTCAGCAAAGAACTGATCATGATCTCCGCCTATTTCGTACCTGGCCAGCCAGGCCTGGTGTACCTGACCAGCCGCGCCGATGCCGGCGTGTCGGTGAGCCTGCTGACCAATTCCCTGGAAGCCACCGACGTGCCAGCAGTACACGGCGGCTACGCGCCGTATCGCAAGGCCCTGTTGCAACATGGCGTACGCCTGTTCGAGCTGCGTCGACAACCGGGCGACAAAGGCAGCAGCCCGCACCTGTTCTACAGCAAGTCCTACGGCGAATCGGACTCCAGCCTGCACAGCAAGGCGATCATTTTTGACCAGCGGAAATCGTTCATCGGCTCGTTCAATTTCGACCCGCGCTCAGTGTTGTGGAATACCGAAGTCGGCGTCCTGGTGGACAGCCCGGAGCTTGCCGGCCAAGTGCGTGAGCTGGCGTTGCAGGGCATGGCCCCAACCCTGAGCTATCAGGCCCGCCTCGATGATGCCGGAAAGCTGATATGGACCACCGAAGACAATGGCAAGCTGCACGACCTGGACCGTGAGCCGGGCAGTTGGTGGCGCCGGTTCAATGCCTGGTTCGCCACGACGGTCGGATTGGAGAGGATGCTCTGAAGCCTTGATACTCCTGTCGCGAGCGGATTCAGGCTGTCTGCGTCGCCCCGAATGCCCCTTGGCGCAGCAATAGAATCACCAATCCGAACGCCCCTGCCGCCATGAACAATGGCAGCGCATGCCCGCTGACCCACTGGCTGCCAGCGCCTGCGATCAGCGGACCGACCAGGCATCCAATCCCCCACAGCTGGGCGATATGGGCATTGGCCCGTACCAGCGCGTCGTCACGATAACGCTCGCCGATCAGAATCAACGACAAGGTGAACAGCCCGCCCGCGCTGGCCCCAAACAGCACCCAAAGCGGCCAGATGAGGAGCGTGTCGATCAACAGCGGCACCGCCAGGCTGGATAACATCAAGGCGACCGCGCAGCCGGTAAACAGCGACCGGCGTGACAGTCGATCGGCCAAGGCGCCAATGGGCAGCTGCAGCAAGGCATCGCCGACCACCACGGTGCTGACCATCGCCAGCGCAACATCGGCACTGAAACCCTGGCGCAAGCAATAGACCGGCAGCAACGTCAGGATCATCGCTTCGAAGGCGGCAAACAAGGACACGGCCCAACCGATCGCCGGCAGGCCTCGACAAAATCCCCACAAATCCTTGAGTGTGACACTGTTGGCTTC
>NZ_JAOSHO010000479.1 GCF_025917275.1 Pseudomonas agronomica
CAGCTCCTACGCAGCTTTTACACCGCTCCTATAGGGGAGTCATGCCCTCGACAATGATCACTTCGGCACGCGCCACGCCTGCGCGGTGCTTCTTCGCCTCCTGATACTCCGCCGAGTGATAGCAGGCCAGCGCCTGTTCATAGGAATCGAATTCGATCACCACGCTGCGCTGCGGCGTGGCCCTGCCCTCCATCGCCTCACTGCGCCCGCCCCGGGCCAGCATTCGCCCGCCATACAAGGCAAACGCCGCTGGCGCCCGCTGGGTGTATTGGCTGTATTGATCGGGGTCGGTGACATCCACATGAGCAATCCAGTACGCCTTCATAGTGACCTCTCGGTTTATTTTGTATTATGGTATACCACATTAACGTTCCAGCAAGCCCATCAAACAAAGAGAGCCCGACATGGCCTTTAACAGCATTCAGGAAATCATCGAAGACTACCGCCAGGGCAAGATGGTGTTGCTGGTGGATGACGAAGATCGGGAAAACGAAGGCGACCTGCTGCTGGCCGCCGACTGCTGCAATGCCCAGGCGATCAGCTTTATGGCCCGGGAAGCGCGCGGATTGATTTGCCTGACCCTGACCGACGAGCATTGCCAGCGCCTGGGTCTCGAGCAGATGGTGCCGAGCAACGGTAGCGTGTTCAGCACGGCGTTCACCGTGTCCATCGAGGCCGCCATCGGCGTGACCACCGGCATTTCCGCCGCCGACCGGGCACGCACCGTTGCCGCCGCCGTGGCCGCCGATGCCGGGCCCAACGACATTGTGCAACCGGGGCATATCTTCCCGCTGCGGGCCAAGGAAGGCGGCGTGCTCACCCGCGCCGGGCACACCGAAGCCGGTTGCGACCTGGCGCGCCTGGCAGGTTTCACCCCGGCCTCGGTGATCGTCGAAGTGATGAACGACGACGGCACCATGGCCCGTCGGCCGGACTTGGAGATCTTCGCTCGCAAGCACGACATCAAGATCGGCACGATCGCCGACCTGATCCACTACCGCCTGAGCACCGAGCACACCGTCGTGCGCATCGGTGAACGGGAATTGCCGACGGTGCACGGCACCTTCCGCCTGTTCACCTTTGAAGACCGCATCGAAGGCGGCGTGCACATGGCGATGGTCATGGGCGACATCCGCCGGGAAGAGCCGACCCTGGTGCGCGTTCATGTGATCGACCCGCTGCGCGACCTGGTCGGCGCCGAATACAACGGCCCGTCCAACTGGACGTTATGGGCGGCGCTGCAACGGGTCGCCGAAGAAGGCCGTGGCGTGGTGGTGGTGCTGGCGAACCATGAATCGTCCCAGGCCTTGCTTGAGCGTGTGCCTCAACTCACCCAACCGCCCCGCCAGTTCAGCCGTTCCCAATCGCGCATCTATTCTGAAGTAGGCACGGGCGCGCAGATCCTGCAGGACCTGGGCGTCGGGAAACTGCGGCACCTGGGCCCGCCGCTCAAGTACGCGGGGTTGACCGGGTATGACCTGGAGGTGGTGGAGAGTATTCCGTTCGCGGGATAACCCGAGGCTGAACAAAAATCCCTGTGGGAGCGAGCTTGCTCGCGATTGCGGTGTGTCAGTCGCCATTGATGTCGACAGATCCATTGCCATCGCGAGCAAGCTCGCTCCCACAGAATGCATGAACATAGAGAATTTCCGCTCGAGACAGATGGCCGGTACGGCAAAGTGCTTGCAGAAAGTTTGGAATACCATAATATGATATTCCATAGACCGAACGCTCCAGCCAAGTGCCCCCGACAGGGAAAGCACAAACAACAGCCCTTGGCACGGTCGTCTTTAAGGCCAGATGGACCTACTGCTCCCGATAGGTGGGCGAACAGAAGCCCACTCAATAAACACAACAATGAGGGCGTGAAAATGGTGTTGAAGAAAAGTGCAGCCGCAATTCTTTTTGCCGGCCTGCTGAGTGTCACCAGCCAGGCGACGATGGCCGCTGAAAGCGTCAACTTCGTCAGTTGGGGTGGCAGCACCCAGGACGCGCAGAAACAGGCCTGGGCCGATCCGTTCAGCAAGGCCAGCGGCATCACCGTGGTCCAGGACGGCCCGACCGACTACGGCAAGCTCAAGGCCATGGTCGAAAGTGGCAACGTGCAGTGGGACGTGGTCGACGTCGAGGCCGACTTCGCCCTGCGCGCCGCCGCCGAAGGCCTGCTCGAGCCCCTCGACTTCTCGGTCGTGCAGCGCGACAAGATCGACCCGCGCTTCGTCTCCGACCACGGCGTCGGCTCCTTCTACTTCTCGTTCGTGCTCGGCTACAACGAAGGCAAGCTCGGTTCGGGCAAGCCCCAGGACTGGTCCGCGCTGTTCGACACCAAGACCTACCCCGGCAAGCGCGCCCTCTACAAATGGCCGAGCCCTGGCGTGCTGGAACTGGCCCTGCTGGCTGACGGCGTGACCCAGGACAAGCTCTATCCGCTGGACCTGGACCGCGCCTTCAAGAAGCTCGACACCATCAAGAAAGACATCGTCTGGTGGGGCGGCGGCGCCCAGTCCCAGCAGCTGCTCGCGTCCGGCGAAGCCAGCATCGGCCAGTTCTGGAACGGTCGTATCTACGCCCTGCAACAAGACGGCGCGCCAGTTGGCGTAAGCTGGAAACAGAACCTGGTCATGGCCGACATCCTGGTCATCCCGAAAGGCTCGAAAAACAAGGCCGCCGCCATGAAGTTCCTGGCCAACGCCAGCAGCGCCAAGGGCCAGGCCGACTTCTCCAACCTGACCGCCTACGCGCCGGTCAACGTCGACAGCGTTGCACGCCTGGATTCGGTGCTTGCCCCCAACTTGCCGACCGCCTACGCCAAGGATCAGATCACGCTTGATTTTGCGTACTGGGCCAAGAACGGTCAGGACATCGCGACACGGTGGAACGAATGGCTGGTCAAATGAAAATGACGGCAGCGGCAACCCCTCGCACCGGGAGCGCCACCGGCCCTGCCGGTTCGGCAAGCGCTGCGACCGTGACGCCGAAACAGACGCCGTCCCTGGCACAACGCTGGCGGGGTGCGGGCAACCTGCTCCCGGCCCTGCTGTTCCTCGGCCTGTTTTTCCTGGCGCCGCTGATCGGCCTGCTGCTGCGCGGGGTGCTGGAGCCGGTGCCGGGCCTGGGCAACTACGAGCAACTGTTCGCCAACTCGGCCTACGCCCGGGTGTTGTTCAATACCTTTTCGGTGGCTGGGCTGGTGACACTGTTCAGCCTCTTGCTGGGCTTCCCGCTGGCCTGGGCGATTACCCTGGTGCCCCGTGGCTGGGGCCGCTGGATGCTGAACATCGTGCTGCTGTCGATGTGGACCAGCCTGCTGGCCCGCACCTACTCCTGGCTGGTGCTGCTGCAAGCCTCGGGCGTGGTGAACAAGGCGTTGATGGCGCTGGGCATCATCGATCAGCCGCTGGAAATGGTGCACAACCTCACCGGCGTGGTGATCGGCATGAGCTACATCATGATCCCGTTCATCGTCCTGCCGTTGCAGGCGACCATGCAAGCCATCGACCCGATGATCCTGCAGGCCGGCTCCATCTGCGGCGCCAGCCCCTGGACCAACTTCTTCCGGGTGTTCCTGCCGCTGTGCCGGCCAGGGCTGTTCTCGGGCGGGCTGATGGTCTTCGTGATGTCCCTCGGTTACTACGTGACCCCGGCGCTGCTGGGCGGCGCGCAGAACATGATGCTGCCTGAATTCATCATCCAGCAGGTGCAATCGTTCCTCAACTGGGGCCTGGCCAG
>NZ_JAOSHO010000048.1 GCF_025917275.1 Pseudomonas agronomica
CACTCGCCCATGAAATCCCTCCCCGTGCGCAGGATGACGTCGTCGCCGAATTGAAAGACATCTACATCGAGAAGGGCACGCCGATGTTCATGCGCACGGTGCTGGCGCTCTTCTGCGGTGGCTTTGCAACGTTTGCCCTGCTCTATTGCGTGCAACCGATGATGCCGTTGTTGTCCCACGAGTTTTCCATCAACGCCGCGCAAAGCAGCCTGATCCTGTCGGTGGCGACCGGCCTGCTCGCCGTCGGCTTGTTGATCACCGGTCCGATTTCCGACCGCATCGGCCGCAAATCGGTAATGGTCGCGGCGCTGTTCGCTGCGTCGGTGTGCACGATTGCCAGCGCGATGATGCCGACCTGGCACGGCGTGTTGCTGTTGCGCGCCTTGGTCGGGCTGTCGTTGAGCGGTTTGGCGGCGGTCGCAATGACGTACCTGAGCGAAGAAATCCATCCCAAGCACATTGGCCTCGCGATGGGGCTGTATATCGCCGGCAACGCCATCGGCGGCATGAGCGGGCGCCTGATCACCGGGGTGTTGATCGACTTTGTCAGCTGGCACACCGCGATGCTGGTGATTGGCGGCCTGTCGCTGATCGCGGCAGCGGTGTTCTGGCGGATCCTCCCCGAGTCGCGCAATTTCCGTCCCCGGTCGCTGCATCCGCGCAGCTTGCTGGACGGGTTCATCATGCACTTTCGCGACGCTGGGTTGCCGCTGTTGTTTCTTGAAGCTTTCGTATTGATGGGCGCATTCGTGACGCTTTTCAATTACATCGGCTATCGCCTGCTGGCCGCGCCTTATCAGTTGGATCAGGCATTTGTCGGGCTTTTATCAGTCGTCTATCTGTCGGGCATCTACAGTTCGGCGAAAGTCGGCGCCATGGCTGACAAGCTCGGGCGCCGGAAAATGCTTTGGGCGACCATCGCGCTGATGTTGGCGGGCCTTGTCCTGACCCTGTTCACGCCGCTATGGCTGGTGATCATCGGCATGTTGATATTCACCTTCGGGTTCTTCGGCGCACACTCGGTCGCCAGCAGCTGGATTGGCCGGCGTGCGCTCAGGGCAAAGGGACAGGCTTCGTCGTTGTACTTGTTCAGCTATTACGCCGGTTCGAGTGTCGCCGGTACGGCGGGGGGCGTGGCGTGGCACTTGGGTGGTTGGAACGGAACCGGGCTGTTCATCGGCTCGCTGTTGACCATCGCCCTATTGATCGCGCTGAAGCTGGCCAAGTTGCCACCGCTGGGCGAGATAAAAGCCTGAGACGGGTGGAACAGTAGCGGGAGCGAGTTGGCTCGCTCCCGCTACGCGTCAATCGTGGTACTGCGCCGACAATTCATGCACCGCTCGCAGGAAAGCGCCGGCGTGTTCCGGATCGACTTCCGGCGTGATGCCATGGCCGAGATTGAACACGTGGCCGGAGCCCTTGCCGTAACTGGCCAGGATACGCCCAACTTCGGCACGGATCGCTTCAGGCTTGGCGTAGAGCACCGTTGGGTCCATGTTGCCTTGCAACGCAACCTTGTGGCCGACGCGCTCGCGAGCGTTGCCGATATCGCAGGTCCAGTCCAGGCCCAGGGCGTCGGCACCGGCCTCGGCAATGCTTTCCAGCCACAGCCCACCGTTTTTGGTGAACAGGATCACGGGCACTTTACGACCTTCGTGTTCGCGGATCAGGCCGCTGACGATCTTGCGCATGTAGGCCAGGGAAAACTCCTGGTACGCCGCCGCCGACAGGTTGCCGCCCCAGGTATCAAAGATCTGCACCGCTTGCGCACCGGCCATGATCTGGCCGTTGAGGTAGGACGTGACCGACTGCGCCAGCTTGTCCAGCAGCAGGTGCATGGCTTGCGGATTGTCGTAGAGCATCGCCTTGGTCTTGCGGAAGTCCTTGGACGAGCCGCCTTCGACCATGTAAGTCGCGAGTGTCCACGGGCTGCCGGAAAAACCGATCAACGGAACGCGACCGTTCAATTCACGGCGAATGGTGCTGACCGCGTCCATGACATAGCCCAGGTCCTTCTGCGGATCGGGAATCGGCAGCGCTTCGATGTCGGCCAGGGTGCTGACCACTTTCTTGAAACGCGGGCCTTCGCCGGTCTCGAAGTACAGGCCTTGGCCCATGGCGTCGGGAATGGTGAGGATGTCGGAGAACAGGATCGCCGCGTCCAGCTGCGGGTAGCGGTCCAGCGGCTGCATCGTGACTTCGCAGGCGAACTGCGGGTTCATGCACAGGCTCATGAAGTCACCGGCCTTGGCGCGGCTGGCGCGGTATTCCGGCAGATAGCGACCGGCCTGGCGCATCATCCACACGGGGGTGACGTCCACGGGTTGCTTGAGCAGGGCGCGAAGGAAACGGTCGTTCTTCAGGGCAGTCATGTCGGCATCCGGAAAAAAAGTGCGGGCATTTTCTCAGAGCGCGACGCAAAAGGCACGGCAAGAGCCGAGCCTTTTATCTATCGGGGCAATTTGTCGCGGTGGTACACAATTCTCAGCAACACCACAAACAACTGTGGGAGCGAGCTTGCTCGCGATAGCGGTGGATCAGTCGACGAAAATGTTGAATGTTTCGCCCTCATCGCGAGCAAGCTCGCTCCCACATTTTGATCGCATTCCAACTTTAGGAACTGATCAGACCCCCAGGTAATCCAGGATCCCTTCCGCCGCATTGCGGCCTTCGAAGATCGCCGTCACCACCAGGTCGGAACCCCGGACCATGTCGCCGCCGGCGAAGATCTTCGGGTTGCTGGTCTGGTGCTTGTACTGGCCTTGTTCCGGGGCGACGACGCGGCCCTGGCTGTCAGTCTGGATGCTGAACTGCTCGAACCACGGCGCCGGGCTCGGACGGAAACCGAAGGCGATGACCACGGCGTCGGCCGGGATGATCTCTTCGGAGCCCGGGATCGGCTCGGGGCTGCGACGGCCGCGGGCGTCCGGTTCGCCGAGACGGGTCTCGACCACCTTCACGCCTTCGACCTTGTCTTCACCGACGATGGCGATCGGCTGGCGGTTGTAGAGGAACTTCACGCCTTCTTCCTTGGCGTTTTTCACCTCTTTGCGCGAGCCGGGCATGTTCGCTTCGTCACGACGGTAGGCGCAGGTCACCGACTTGGCGCCCTGGCGAATCGACGTGCGGTTGCAGTCCATCGCCGTGTCGCCACCGCCAAGTACCACGACCTTCTTGCCTTTCATGTCGACGAAATCTTCCGGCGACTTTTCAAAGCCCAGGTTGCGGTTGACGTTGGCGATCAGGAAGTCCAGCGCGTCGTAGACGCCCGGCAGGTCCTCGCCGGCAAAGCCGCCCTTCATGTAGGTGTAGGTGCCCATGCCCATGAAGACCGCATCGTACTCTTCGAGCAGTTGCTCCATGGTCACGTCCCTGCCCACCTCGGTGTTCAGGCGGAACTCGATGCCCATGCCGGTGAAGACTTCGCGACGATTGCTCAGCACGGTCTTTTCCAGCTTGAACTCGGGGATGCCAAAGGTCAGCAGGCCACCGATCTCCGGGTTCTTGTCGAACACCACCGGAGTGACGCCACCACGCACCAGCACATCGGCACAACCGAGGCCCGCCGGGCCCGCGCCGATGATCGCCACGCGCTTGCCGGTCGGCTTGACCTTGGACATGTCCGGGCGCCAGCCCATGGCGAACGCGGTGTCGGTGATGTATTTCTCCACCGAACCAATCGTGACCGCGCCGAAACCGTCGTTGAGGGTGCAAGCACCTTCACACAGGCGATCCTGCGGACACACCCGGCCGCAGACTTCCGGCAGGGTGTTGGTCTGGTGGGACAGCTCGGCGGCCTGGAGGATGTTGCCCTCGGCCACCAGCTTCAGCCAGTTGGGAATGAAGTTGTGCACCGGGCACTTCCATTCGCAATACGGGTTACCGCAACCCAGGCAGCGGTGGGCCTGGTCGGCCGACTGCTGGGGTTTGAAAGGCTCGTAGATTTCCACGAACTCTTTCTTGCGTTGACGCAACAGTTTCTTCTTCGGATCCTTGCGCCCGACATCGATGAACTGGAAGTCGTTATTCAGACGTTCAGCCATTGTTAAAACCTCATCAAACTCTTCAGGCGCATATCACTGCGGGTTGGCACGAGTGCTGGAAAGCAACGACTTCAGGTTGGCAGCCTTGGGCTTGACCAGCCAGAAACGACGCACATAGTCATCGAGGTTCTCGGCGAGTTCACGACCCCACTCGCTGTCGGTTTCCTCGACGTACTCGTTCAGCACGCGTTGCAGGTGGCTGCGGTAGGCTTCCATCGCCTCGCCGCTGATCCGCTGGATTTCCACCAGTTCGTGGTTGACCCGGTCAACGAAGGTGTTGTCCTGGTCGAGCACGTAGGCGAAACCACCGGTCATGCCAGAGCCGAAGTTGTAACCGGTCTTGCCCAGCACGCAGACGAAACCACCGGTCATGTACTCGCAGCAGTGATCGCCGGTGCCTTCCACGACCGTGTGGGCGCCGGAGTTACGCACGGCAAAACGCTCGCCCGCGGTGCCGGCGGCGAACAGTTTGCCGCCGGTAGCGCCGTAGAGGCAGGTGTTGCCGATGATGGCACTGTCCTGGGTGCGGTAGACGCTGCCCTTGGGCGGAACGATGACCAGCTTGCCGCCGGTCATGCCCTTGCCCACGTAGTCGTTCGCATCGCCTTCCAGGTACATGTTCAGGCCGCCGGCGTTCCAGACGCCAAAGCTTTGCCCGGCCGTGCCCTTGAAGCGGAAGGTGACCGGCGCGTTGGCCATGCCCTGGTTGCCGTGCTTGCGGGCGATTTCGCCGGAGATCCGCGCACCGATGGAACGGTCGCAGTTGCAGATATCCAGGGCGAATTCGGCACCGCTCAGGTCGTTGATCGCCGCAGCGGCCATGTCGACCATCTTCTCGGCCAGCTCGCCCTTGTCGAACGGCGGGTTGCGGTCGACATGACAGAACTGGGGCTTGTCGGCCGGAATCAGATCGCTGCCCAGCAACGGGGTCAGGTCCAGGTGCTGCTGTTTGGCGGTCTGGCCTTCGATCACTTCCAGCAGATCGGTACGGCCGATCAACTCTTCAAGCGAGCGTACGCCCAGCTTTGCCAGCCACTCGCGGGTTTCTTCGGCCACGTAGGTGAAGAAATTCACCACCATGTCGACGGTACCGATGTAGTGGTCCTTGCGCAGCTTGTCGTTCTGGGTCGCCACGCCGGTGGCGCAGTTGTTCAGGTGGCAGATGCGCAGGTATTTGCAGCCCAGGGCGATCATCGGCGCGGTGCCGAAGCCGAAGCTCTCGGCGCCGAGGATGGCGGCCTTGATCACGTCCAGGCCAGTCTTCAGGCCACCGTCGGTCTGCACCCGGACCTTGCCGCGCAAGTCGTTGCCACGCAGGGTCTGGTGGGTTTCCGCCAGCCCCAGTTCCCACGGCGCGCCAGCGTACTTGATCGAGGTCAGCGGCGATGCACCGGTGCCGCCGTCGTAGCCGGAGATGGTGATCAGGTCGGCATAGGCCTTGGCCACGCCAGCGGCAATGGTGCCGACGCCGGCTTCCGCCACCAGTTTTACCGAGACCAGCGCCTTCGGGTTCACCTGCTTGAGGTCGAAGATCAGTTGCGACAAGTCTTCGATCGAGTAGATGTCGTGGTGCGGCGGTGGCGAGATCAGGGTCACGCCAGGCACCGCATAACGCAGCTTGGCGATCAGGCCGTTGACCTTGCCGCCGGGCAGTTGACCGCCTTCGCCGGGCTTGGCGCCCTGGGCAACCTTGATCTGCAGCACTTCGGCGTTGACCAGGTACTCCGGCGTCACGCCGAAGCGGCCGGTGGCCACTTGCTTGATTTTCGAACTCTTGATGGTGCCGTAGCGCGCCGGGTCTTCGCCGCCTTCACCGGAGTTGGAACGCGCACCGAGGCGGTTCATGGCTTCGGCCAGGGCTTCGTGGGCTTCCGGGGACAAGGCGCCGAGGGAGATACCCGCTGAATCGAAGCGCTTGAGCACCGATTCCAGTGGTTCGATCTCGCTGATGTCCAATGGAGTGTCGAGAGTCTTGACCTTGAGCAGGTCGCGGATCATCGACACCGGACGGTTGTCTACCAGCGACGTGTATTCCTTGAACTTGCTGTAGTCGCCTTGTTGCACAGCCGCTTGCAAGGTGTTGACCACGTCAGGGTTGTAGGCGTGGTATTCGCCACCGTGGACGAACTTCAGCAGGCCGCCTTGCTGGATCGGCTTGCGCGGGCTCCAGGCTTCGGCGGCCAGGGCTTTCTGCTCGGCTTCGATGTCGACGAAACGCGCCCCCTTGATGCGGCTCGGTACGCCACGGAAACTCAGCTCGCAGACTTCTTCGGACAGGCCGATGGCCTCGAACAATTGCGCGCCACGGTACGAGGCGATGGTCGAGATGCCCATCTTCGAGAGGATCTTGAGCAGGCCCTTGGTGATGCCCTTGCGGTAGTTCTTGAACACCTCGTAGAGGTCGCCCAGCACTTCACCGGTACGGATCAGGTCGCCCAGCACTTCGTAGGCCAGGAACGGATAGACCGCCGAGGCGCCAAAGCCGATCAGCACCGCAAAGTGATGCGGATCGCGTGCGGTGGCGGTTTCCACCAGGATGTTGGAGTCGCAGCGCAGGCCTTTTTCGGTCAGGCGATGGTGCACCGCGCCGGTGGCCAGCGAGGCGTGGATCGGCAGTTTGCCCGGAGCGATGTGACGGTCGGTCAGCACGATCTGGGTACGCCCGGCGCGCGCGGCTTCTTCAGCCTGGTCGGCGACGTTGCGGATCGCCGCTTCCAGGCCGATGTTTTCGTCGTAGTTCAGGTCGATGACCTGACGTTCGAAGCCAGGACGATCGAGGTTGGTCAGCGAACGCCACTTGGCCGGGGAAATGACCGGCGAGCTGAGGATCACCCGCGAAGCATGTTCCGGCGACTCCTGGAAAATGTTGCGCTCGGCGCCCAGGCAGATTTCCAGGGACATCACGATCGCTTCGCGCAGCGGGTCGATCGGTGGGTTGGTCACCTGGGCGAACTGCTGGCGGAAGTAGTCGTACGGCGTGCGCACGCGCTGCGACAGCACGGCCATCGGCGTGTCGTCGCCCATGGAACCGACCGCTTCGTAGCCCTGCTCGCCCAGCGGACGCAGTACCTGGTCACGCTCTTCGAACGTCACCTGGTACATCTTCATGTACTGCTTGAGCTGATCGACGTCGTAGAAGGCCGAACCGTGGTCGTTGTCTTCCATGGTCGCCTGGATGCGCAGGGCATTCTTGCGCAGCCACTGCTTGTACGGATGACGGGACTTGAGGCGGTTGTCGATCGCGTCGGTGTCGAGGATCTGACCGGTCTCGGTGTCCACCGCAAAGATCTGGCCCGGACCTACGCGGCCCTTGGCGATGACGTCCTGGGGCTGGTAGTTCCAGACACCGATTTCCGACGCCAGGGTGATGAACCCGTTGGCCGTGGTGACCCAGCGTGCCGGGCGCAGGCCGTTTCGGTCGAGCAGGCACACCGCGTAGCGACCGTCGGTCATGACGATACCGGCCGGGCCGTCCCACGGCTCCATGTGCATGGAGTTGTATTCGTAGAAAGCGCGCAGGTCCGGGTCCATGGTCTCGACATTCTGCCAGGCTGGCGGAACAAGCATGCGCACGCCACGGAACAGGTCGATGCCGCCGGTCACCATCAGCTCGAGCATGTTGTCCATGCTCGAGGAGTCCGAACCGACGCGGTTGACCAGCGGGCCAAGGTCTTCGAGGTCCGGCATCAAGTCGTTGGCGAACTTGGTGCGACGAGCCAGGGCCCAGTTGCGGTTGCCGGTGATGGTGTTGATCTCGCCGTTGTGGGCGAGGAAGCGGAATGGCTGGGCCAGCGGCCATTTCGGCAGGGTGTTGGTGGAGAAGCGCTGGTGGAACACGCAGATCGCGGTTTTCAGGCGCTCGTCGCTCAGGTCTGGATAGAAGGCGGTGAGGTCCGCCGGCATCATCAGGCCTTTATAAATGATGGTCTTGTGGGAAAAGCTGCAGATGTAGTGGTCGGTGTCGGCGGCGTTGGCCACGGACGAACGACGACGGGAGCTGAACAGCTTGATCGACATGTCCTGGTCGCTCAGGCCTTCACCAGCGATGAACACCTGCTCGATCAGCGGCAAGCGCTCAAGAGCCAGGCGACCGAGGACGCTGGTGTCGATCGGCACTTTGCGCCAGCCGACGAGCTGCAGGCCGGCGGCCAGGATCTCGCGGTTCATGTTTTCGCGAGCGGCCTGTGCCTTCACCGGGTCCTGGTTGAAAAACACCATGCCCACGGCGTACTGCTTGGGCAGGGTCACGCCAAACGTTTCCTGGGCGATGGCACGCAGGAATTCGTCCGGCTTTTGAATCAGCAAGCCACAACCGTCACCGGTCTTGCCGTCGGCGTTGATCCCACCACGGTGGGTCATGCAGGTCAGGGCCTCAATGGCCGTTTGCAAAAGGGTATGACTGGGCTCGCCCTGCATATGGGCTATCAGGCCAAAACCGCAGTTATCCTTGAATTCATCTGGTTGGTACAGACCTGCTTTCATAGACACTTTCTCACCAGGCTGCCTCTTATCGAGGCAAATTTCTTTTCAATTCAACCAGTTGCGTTCCGCGCCGAACGTACGCCAGCTTTGCGGGGGCAAAAGGGAGGTCATTGTACACACCGACACAGAGGCTCACAAATTTGACGACGAACTGTCGCAAATCCATGTCGCATTTGTGAAAGGTTTAAAGCTATATGCTGTGCTAGTCAAAACTTTTTTGGGTTCGACCGCTACGACTCAAACGCTACTGTGACGCAGACACCACAAGGCGCGCGGCCTGAAAGGTCGCCCGCCCTTGCGGAAATGTTGAGGTTGCCGGGAGAGGCGGCCTGGGTAAGGCCGCCGAATCATCAGCGAGTTGCAGCCAGTTCCTGTTGGACGCTGGCGACAGTGCGAGGCCAAGGTTTACCAGCCTGAACCTTCGCTGGCAAGGCCTTGATGGCGGAAACGGCTGCGTCACGGTTGGCAAAGCTGCCATAAGTGATGACGTAAAGTGGCTTGCCGTTAAGCACTTTCTTGAAATAACGGTACTCGCCGCCCTGCTCCTTGACGAAGTTCTGCGCAGCGGTTTCGGAACTGGTGCCGAGGATCTGCACTACGTAGTTGCCGGGTGCCTGGCCGGCGTACCAGCTACCGCCTGCGGCCTTGGCTGGGGTGGCGGCTGGCTTGGTCGCAGGCGCGGGCGCCGGCTTGGCGGCAGGCGCAGGGGTCGGAGCAGGCTTGGCGGTGGCGACCTGGGTAGGCGCCGGGGTCGGCTTGGCAGTTGGCTTGGCGTTCGGCGTAGGCACTGGCGTTGGAGCCGGACCGGCCGGCACGCCCGTGGGAGGCGAGGTGGTGGTCACGGTTGGCGGCGTATCACTGCTGTCGTCGATCGGCGGCGCTGCGCCGTCGTCGCCCTCGGTGATTCCGCCTGCTGCTTCAGCCAGGGGGCCGCGCATGACCGGTTGCGAGTTGCCGACCAGCGGCAGCGGCATCGGCTGGGTATTACCTGCAAATTCCACCGCCGGGGCGCCACCGTTGGGTTGCGGCGTGCCCTGACCGAGAGGCAACTGTGCCTGTTCGTTGGCAGGTGCGCCGGTGGTGGGCGTCTTGTTGCGACCCGGCATCAGCCAGGCGGCGGCGACCGCGACCACGACCACGGCGGAAATCGCCAATACGTGTTTCTTCGGCATGTTGAACCCCATACTTGGACGCTTCACCGCTGAGCGGCTGGCGATCATGATTTCGATCAGAGCATCTCGGGCCACCTGGTTGATGTTGCCAGGCCAACCGTCAGAGCTTTCGTGAATCTCAGAGATCTGATCTGCGGTGAAAAGTTCGATACCCCGGCCGGCGCCCTCAAGACGCTGGGCCAGGTATTCACGGGTTTCTTCCTCGGTGTAGGGCGCCAGTTCGATGACGTGGAAGCGCTCTTCCTCAAGGTTCAGTTGGTCCAGTTCGGCGATCAGCGACGACTCCCCGAACAGAAACACATGGGGACGACCTTCCGGTGCACCGGCAGCCAGGGCCAGCAGGGCTTCCAGGGCTGATTCGTCGAGCTGCTCGGCATCGTCCACCAGCAGATAGACTTCCTGCCCCGTCAATGCCAGCTGGACGATCTGGTCGAGGATCGCACCGATCTCCGCCTGGGCGACATTCAGCGCCTGGGCGACCTGACGCAACACGCCGGCTGCGTCGCCGGCGCCACGGGCCGATACCACCACGCTTTGCACGGACTGTTTGTTGGTACTGGCCACCAAGGCCTGGCGCAACAACGTCTTGCCACTGCCCTGGGGGCCGGTGACGACCAACAGCAACTGGCTGTAGCGCGCAAGGTGATGCAACTGGCCCAATACCGGCTTGCGCTGGGCTGGAAAGAATTTGAAGCCCGGGACCCGTGGTGCAAAAGGGTCGTGACTCAACTGAAAATGGCCGAGGAAAGCCTCGTCGGCATGCAAACTAGTCATCGGAATCTCATTAACCTTTAAGCTGAGCCAGGGCGCGGTAGTCCGCTCCCAGCGTGGCCTGTAGAACCTCTTTCGGATAATCGTCGGTCACTACCGCTTCGCCCATGCGGCGCAGCAGCACCAGACGCAGACGACCGTCGATCACTTTTTTGTCGATTGCCATGTGTTCAAGGAAATCCGCCTCGCTCATCTCCTCGGGCGGAACGACCGGCAGCCCGGCCCGCTGGAACAGGCGGATCCCACGATCGCGCTCCTGCTCGCTGATCCACCCCAGGCGCGCAGACATTTCCAGGGCCATGACCGTGCCCGCGGCAACCGCCTCGCCATGCAACCAGACGCCATAGCCCATGTGGGTTTCGATGGCGTGGCCGAAGGTGTGGCCCAGGTTGAGCGTGGCGCGCACGCCCGATTCGCGCTCATCGGCACCCACCACGGCAGCCTTGGCTGCACAGGAGCGCTCGATGGCATAGGTCAGGGCGGCCTGGTCCAGCGCACGCAGGCGGTCGACATTTTCTTCGAGCCAGCCCAGGAACGGCTCGTCGCAGATCAGACCGTACTTGATGACCTCGGCCAAGCCTGCGGACAATTCACGGGCCGGCAGAGTCTTCAACGTCGCGGTGTCGATCAACACGACGTTGGGCTGGTAGAACGCGCCTACCATGTTCTTGCCCAGCGGATGGTTGATGCCGGTCTTGCCACCCACCGACGAGTCGACCTGGGACAGCAACGTGGTGGGGATCTGGATGAAATCGACACCGCGCTGATAGCAAGCCGCGGCAAAACCGGCCATGTCGCCGATCACGCCGCCGCCCAGGGCGACCACGGTGGTGCGGCGGTCATGCCGTGCAGTCAGCAGACCGTCGAAAATCAGTTGCAGGGTTTCCCAGTTCTTGAAGGCCTCGCCGTCCGGCAACACCACGGAAATGACCGAATAGGCCGACAGGCTGCGAGCCAGGCGTTCCAGATACAAAGGGGCGACGGTTTCGTTGGAGATAATCGCGACTTGCCGCCCGGCGATGTGCGGTGTCAGCAGTTCGGGCTGGTCCAGCAAGCCTTCGCCAATATGGATCGGGTAGCTGCGCTCGCCCAGGTCGACCTTAAGTGTCTGCATGTGTCCCCACAGTGAAGATGAAATCAGGCGTCCTGCCTGCTTATTAACGAAAGTCAACGGTGCCTGCCGTGGCGCCAGTTAATGGCCATCCGCCACGCCCCGGACGAGCCAAGGCGGGACGCCGAGGATAGCGCATTTCGCGCCACGCATTAACGGGGAGGCAGTTGTTGCAGGCGATCGAGGATTTCCAGCACCACCATCCGTGGTGGCCGCTCGTCGGTTTCGATGACCAGGTCGGCGATTTCCCGATACAGCGGGTCACGCAGCTCCAGCAGGTCGCGCAAGGTCTTGGCCGGATCGGCGGTACGCAACAGCGGCCGGTTGCGATCACGGGCAGTTCGACCCACCTGCTGTTCGACGGAAGCATGCAGGTAGACCACTCGTCCGCCAGCATGAAGCGCCCGACGATTGGCTTCGCGCATCACTGCGCCACCGCCTGTCGCCAACACCACGCCCTCGAAACCACACAGCTCGGCGATCATCGCCTGCTCACGGTCCCGAAAACCCGGCTCGCCTTCTTTATCGAAGATCCATGGGATATTGGCGCCCGTGCGCAATTCAATTTCCTTGTCGGAATCTTTGAAAGGCAGGCGCAGCTCTTTGGCCAGCAAACGACCGATGGTGCTTTTTCCAGCCCCCATCGGCCCAACAAGAATCAAATTTCGCACAGAATCAACGACTCACAGCAATCGCCTGGTTGTTCATGATACGCGGAGTGAGAAATACCAGCAGCTCGGATTTTTTCTCCGAAACCACATCACGCCGGAAAAGGCGGCCAAGATACGGCACATCGCCAAGAAATGGCACCTTATCTACAACTTTGCTCTGAGTATTTGAGAAAACGCCGCCAATCACAATGGTCTCGCCATCGTTGACCAGCACCTTGGCATTGACCTCGTTCTTCTTAATAGGCGGAACCTCCTGCACCTTGTTCAGGTAATCGGGCTCATCCTTGGTGACCTTGACCTCCATGATGATGCGGTTGTCCGGCGTGATCTGCGGCGTGACTTCCAGCGACAGCGAGGCTTCCTTGAACGACACCGAAGTTGCGCCGCTGGAGCTGGCTTCCTGATAGGGGATTTCCGTGCCCTTGAGGATTTTCGCGGTCTCCTTGTCAGAAGTCACCACCTTGGGCTGGGAGACAATCTCCCCGTTGCCGGTTTTTTCCATGGCCGTCAGCTCCAGGTCCAACAACACGTTGTCGGTAATGAAGGCGATGCCGATCCCGGAGGTGTTGCCTGACGCCCCGAGGTCGACGAAAGGCTGGTTGGTGCTGGTGCTGCCCGGCGTACCGATGGTCGTGGAGTCGCCTGTCGTGACACCGGAAGAGTTCCAGTTGCCCTTGTTCTGCACCGAGCCTCCCCAGCGCACGCCCAGGCTCTTGTCGTAATCGACGTTGGCCTCGACGATCCGCGCCTCGATCATCACCTGGCGCACCGGGATGTCCAACTGCGCCACGATCCGGCGCAACTCGTCGAGTCGGTCCTGGGTCTGGTAGGCAATGATGTTGTTGGTGCGTTCATCGACCGTGATCGTGCCGCGCTCATCCGCCTTCGCCTCGGCACTGGTGACCGACTGGAACAGCTTGGCGATGTCGGCTGCCTTGGCATAGTTGACCTGCAACAGCTCACGCCGCAGCGGTGCCAGATCGGCGATCTGTTTCTGGGATTCCAGCTCCTGGCGTTCGCGTGCGGCAATTTCATCCGCCGGGGCCACCAGCAGCACATTGCCCACCTTGCGCTTGTCGAGCCCCTTGGTCTTGAGCACGAGATCCAGCGCCTGGTCCCACGGCACGTTCTGCAACCGCAAGGTGATGCCGCCCTGCACGGTGTCGCTGGCCACCAGGTTCAGGTTGGTGAAGTCGGCGATGAGTTGCAGCACCGAGCGCACCTCAATGTCCTGGAAATTCAACGATAACTTCTCGCCGCTATAGGCCGCGCGGTCGCTGTTGCGTTTCTGCAGGTCTTCGACCGTCATGGGCCGGACACTGACGGTCAGCTTGTTGTCGGTCTGGTAGGTGGAGTAATCGAAGGTGCCACTGGGCTCGATGCTGATGGTGGCGCGGTCGGAACCGGCACTGGCATTGACGAACTGCACCGGCGTGGCGAAGTCCTTGACGTCCAGGCGTACCCGCAATGGTTCGGGCAATTGGGTCCTGGGGAAATTGAGGATGATCTTGCCTTCGCGCTCCTGGATGTCCGGGGCAATGGAAGGATCGGACAAGTCGATTACCACGTTGCCTTCGCCCTGGGTGCCGCGCTGAAAGTCCACGCCTCGGATCGCCTTGCCGGCTGGCGCAGCGGCCCTGGCAGGCGCGGCGCTGGCAACCGCAGGACGCGGAGCCTGTGCAGCGGCCTGGCGGGCGGTTCCCTTGCCAACCACGACGAACAGGTTGTTGCCTTCGATCCGGGTGTCGTACGGCGCCAGTTGCGTAAGGCCGATGATCAGCCGGGTCCGGTCCCCCGCCTCGACCACGGTGGCACTGCGTGCATTGCCCCCGCCAAGATCATGGTTCTTGCTGGCCAACCGATTGGTCACGCCGGGCAGGTCCAGGGCGATACGGGCCGGTTGCTCGGTGGTGTAGCCCCGGGGCGTCGGCGGCGGCCCGTCGAAGCTGAGCTTCAACTCGACACGATCCCCCGGCAGCGCCGCCACATCCAGCGTCTTGAGGCTGGCCGCATGAACCATCGGCGACAACAGCGCTATCCATAGCGAAATACCGAGGGCTGAAAAAATCCTGTTCATTGTTCGAATTCCACTATGAGTGCTCTTTCAAAGTAATGGTCCGTGGTCGCTCCAGCCAGGCGCCCTGGCCATCGGGAACGATTTCGACCACATCGACCTGGGTGGCGCTGATGGCGACGATTCGCCCATCGTTGCGCCCCAGGTAGTCACCGACCTTCAGTCGATGCACCCCGCCCGCACCTCGCAGGAGCGCAAACGAGCCACTGGCGTTGGAGATCGTGCCGACCATTTCAAACTGCTCGATATTGAAGCCCTCCAGGTACTGCTTCGTCCGGTTGGGATCGGGCCTGACATTGCGCGAGCCCTGTTGCCGGTCGGCCTGGTCTACGCGGACCTGCGGAGAAAACGGGCTACGCAGGTTGGCGGCGCTGTAGGTGAAGGTTTCGCCTGGCCTGAAGGTAGGTGTGGGCTCGATCTTGCCGGGCGGACGCAGGCGTACTTCGTTCATGTAGGCATCCAGGTCGCTGAAACCGTCGCCGCTGTTGCAACTGGCCAGCGCAAGCAGCCCGGCCAGCAGGCCCATGCGATAGACCAGCCTCATGGCTGTGTCTCCTGCTCGTTGTACCGGTAGGTCTTGGCCTGGATGCTCATGCGCAGCTTCGTCCCCGCGCCGGGCTCCACGGGGGCGATTTCGAAATCATGCAGCGTGACGATGCGGGGCAGTCCCGCGACGCCGCTGACGAACGTTGCCAGGTCGTGATAACCGCCCGTCACCGTGATCTGGATGGGCAATTCGATGTAGAACGGCTGGATGGCCTCCGGCAGCAACTTGATCTCTTCGAACTCCAGGCCGCTGCCCAGGCCGGTGCGGGTGATGTCCTCCAGCAAGCCCGGCACCTCGGTGTCACTGGGCAGTTGCCGCAGCAGCACGCCGAAAGAGGTTTCCATCTGCTTCATCTGTTCGATATAGCGTTCCAGGTTCGCCGCCATGTGGGCCTTGCCGGCAAATTGCGCCTTGAGGGTATTTTCCTCCTCGCGCACCTGCTGCAACTGGCTTTGCAGGTCACTCAAGGCAAAGTTATAGCCCAGCCCCAACACCAGCAGTACCAGCAATATTCCGGCCAGCCACTTGATCGGCGCCGGCCAGGAGCCAACGTTATTGGTATCCAGGTCACTGAAGTCAATCTTGCGCAGCGCGTCCAGCCATTCTCCGGCTTTCATTGGCCACCCTCCGCGTCGGCAGGACGGGTCTGGCGAACCGTCAGTTGGAAGACGCTGGCCTGGTCGGGCTGGCCCGCCGTGGCGGCCTTGACCTCCGTCAGGCTGGGGGCATCGAACAGGTCTGACGAATCCAGGTTACGCATCAGGTCCGAGACCCGGTTGTTGGATTGCGCGACACCCTGGATGGATAGCATGCCCTCTTCCATTTTCACTTCGGTGAAATAGACCCCGTCCGGCAGGGCCCGCGCCAGTTGATCGAAAATCCGCGCACTGACCGGACGGTTGCCCTGCAAGTCCTGGATGATGCGCATGCGTTCCAGCAGTTGCTGTCGACGGGCCTTCAGTTCGCTGATCTGCTGGATGCGCTCGTCCAGAATTGCGATCTGGTCACGGACGTGACCGTTGCGCGCTGTCTGATAGTCGATCTGGCTGTTCAGGTACTGGACCGCAATCAAGGTCAAGCCCACCGCGCCCACCAGCGCGCCCACCAACGCCAGCAAAAAGCGTTTGCGCCGTTCTTCGCGCAGCTCCTCGCGCCAGGGAAGAAGGTTGATCCGCGCCATCAGTCGAAACTCCTGAGGGCCAACCCGCAGGCGATCATCAGCGCCGGCGCATCGCTGGCCAGGGCACCGGCGTTGACCTTGCTACTCAGGGCCATGTTGGTAAACGGGTTGGCGACCTGGGTTGGCGTGCCCAGGCGCTGCTCGATCAGCCGGTCCAGGCCGGCGACCGACGCAGTGCCGCCCGCCAACAGGATGTGATCCACCGCGCTGTACTGACCCGAAGCGAAGAAAAACTGCAACGAACGCGACACTTGCTGCACCAACGCCTCGCGAAACGGCTGCAGCACCTCGCCGAGATAATCGTCGGGCAAACCGCCCTGCTTTTTCGCCAGGCCGGCCTGCTCTGGCGTCAGGCCATAGCGACGCTGGATTTCCTCGGTAAGCTGGCGCCCCCCGAACAACTGCTCACGGGTATAAATGATGCGGCCATTGTGCAACACGCTGAGCGTGGTCATGGTGGCGCCAATGTCGACGACCGCCACGGTCAGTCGCTCCTGGGACGCGGCAAGTTGCGTGGCGAGCAGGCCAAAGGCGCGCTCCAGCGCGTAGGCCTCCACATCGACCACGCGAGCCGTCAGCCCGGCAAGCCCCAGTGCGGCTTCGCGGACTTCGACGTTTTCCTTTCGACAAGCTGCCAGCAGCACTTCGACCCGCTCGGCGCTGCGGGGGGAAGCGCCCACCACCTCGAAATCGATCGCCACCTCATCCAGTGGATAAGGAATGTATTGGTCGGCCTCGATCTTGAGCTGGTTTTCCATGTCATCTTCTGACAACCCGGCATCCATCTCGATGGTCTTGGTGATGACTGCCGACCCTGCAACCGCGACTGCCACGTTGCGCAAGGGCGTCCGGGCCTTGTCGAGCACCCGCGACAACGCCATGCCCACCCCTTCGAGCTCGGCAATATTCTTTTCGATCACTGCGTTGGCCGGCAGCGGTTCGACCGCATAGGACTCGACGCGGTATCGGTCGCCCTGGCGGCTCAACTCGAGCAGCTTGACCGATGTCGAGCTGATGTCGATACCCAAAAGCCCGTGGGCTTTTTTATTGAAGAGTCGTAGCACTACCAATTCCCTATGACTATCCGTGAGTTACGGACTCTCTAATATGCGTTGCGTTCAATCCTCCCGGTCCGACGGACGTCCGGATGGCGTTCCCGACGAAAAAAAATGCTTATAATGCCCAGCGTTTTTTTCGCTTTGTTGCAAGCACGGGTCCTTCCCTGCACCTGGCGCCTTTTTCATTCTTTGCCTGGATATCCAAAAGCCTTGATTCGTCTGCTGAAATTTTTCGGATGGTCCATCGTCGCCGTTTTCTGCGGACTGCTCCTGGGTCTGAGCGGTGCGTTTCTTTACCTTAGTCCGGGATTGCCGTCCGTGGAGGCGCTGAGAAGTATTCAGTTGCAGATTCCTTTGCGGGTGTACAGCAGCGACAACAAGTTGATCGCCGAATTTGGCGAAATGCGTCGCACACCGATCCGTTTCGCCGACATTCCGCCCAATTTCATCAATGCGTTACTAAGTGCTGAAGACGACAACTTCGCCAACCACTATGGCGTCGATCCGGGCAGCCTGATGCGCGCCGCCAGCCAATTGGTCAAGAGTGGCCACATCCAGTCTGGTGGCAGCACCATCACCATGCAGGTCGCCAAGAATTTCTTCCTGACCAGCGAACGCAGCTTCTCGCGCAAGACCACCGAAATTCTCCTGGCCCTGCAGATCGAGCGACAGCTGACCAAGGACGAGATCCTCGAGCTGTACGTGAACAAGATCTACCTGGGCAACCGCGCCTATGGCATCGAGGCGGCCGCGCAGGTGTATTACGGCAAGTCGATCCGCGACGTGAGCCTGGCGCAGATGGCCATGATCGCCGGCCTGCCCAAGGCGCCGTCGCGCTTCAACCCACTGGCCAACCCGGCGCGCAGCAAAGAACGTCGCGACTGGATCCTGGGGCGCATGTACAAGCTCGGCAAGATCAGCGAAGCCGACTACACCGCCGCGATCAACGAGCCTTTGAACGCCAGTTATCACGTGCCGACGCCGGAAGTGAACGCGCCGTACATCGCCGAGATGGCCCGGGCCGAAATGGTCGGGCGCTATGGCAGCGACGCCTATACGGAAGGTTTCCGCGTCACCACCACGGTGCCGAGCAATTTGCAGGAAATGGCCAACACTGCGCTGCACGAAGGCCTGATGACGTATGACCAGCGCCACGGCTACCGTGGCCCCGAGTCGCGCCTGCCAGGCAAGACCAAGGAAGCCTGGGCACTGGAGCTGACCAAGCAGCGCACCATCAGCAGCCTGGAACCGGCAATCGTCACCCAGGTGGAAAAGGACGGCATCAAGGTTCTGACGCGCAATGGCGAGTCGGAGGAGCACGTGGCCTGGGACACCATGAAATGGGCCCGTCCGTTCCTCAACACCAACAGCATGGGTGCCAATCCTCGCCAGCCTTCGGACGTGGCGCAGGTCGGCGACCTGATCCGGGTGCAGCGCCAGCCGGACAATTCGCTCAAGTTCAGCCAGATCCCGGCCGCCCAGGGCGCGCTGGTGTCCCTCGACCCTCAGGACGGCGCGATCCGTTCGCTGGTGGGCGGCTTCGCTTTCGAGCAGAGCAATTACAACCGCGCCTTGCAGGCCAAGCGCCAACCGGGCTCGAGCTTCAAGCCGTTCGTCTACAGTGCTGCGCTGGATAACGGCTACACCGCCGCCAGCCTGGTCAACGATGCGCCGATCGTGTTTGTCGACGAATACCTGGACAAGGTCTGGCGGCCGAAGAACGACACCAATACCTTCCTCGGCCCGATCCGCCTGCGCGAAGCGCTGTACAAGTCCCGCAACCTGGTGTCGATCCGCCTGCTGCAGGCCCTGGGCGTGGACCGCACCATCGACTACATCAGCAAGTTCGGCTTCAACAAGCAGGACCTGCCGCGCAACCTGTCCCTGGCCCTGGGTACCGCGACCCTGACACCGATGGAAATCGCCACCGGCTGGAGCACCTTCGCCAACGGCGGATACAAGGTCACGCCGTACATCATCAACAAGATCGAAAGCCGCAACGGCGAAACCTTGTTCGTCGCCAACCCGCCACGGGTTCCTGCCGGCGACCTGGCCAGCGATGGCGTCGCCGCGCCTGCCACCGAGACGTTCACGGTGAATGCAACGGGCGGCGAAGCGACCACCGCCCCTGCCGTACCGCAGGCACCGGCCATCGCCGAACGCATCGTTGACGGCCGCACCACCTACATCCTCAACAGCATGTTGCAGGACGTCATCAAGCTCGGCACCGGCCGCCGAGCCCTGGCGCTGGGCCGTACTGACCTGGCGGGCAAGACCGGCACCACCAACGAATCCAAGGACGCCTGGTTCTCCGGCTACAACGCCGATTACGTGACCACCGTCTGGACCGGTTTCGACCAGCCCGAAAGCCTGGGTCGCCGTGAGTTCGGCGGCACCGTGGCGCTGCCAATCTGGATGAGCTACATGGGCGCCGCCCTGAAGGACAAGCCGCCGCACACCCAACCTGAACCGGAAGGCATCCTCAGCCTGCGGGTCGACCCGGTCAGCGGCCGCGCCGCCACGCCAGGCACGCCAGGCGCGTACTTCGAACTGTTCAAGAGCGAAGACACACCGCCCTCGGTCAACGAGCTGGGCAACGGCGTAGCGCCAGGCAGCCCATTGCCGGCGGACGAAGCGGCGCCGATCGATCTGTTCTGACCGAACGTCACCCAAAAGCCCCGCCTTCGAGAGAAGCGCGGGGCTTTTTTATGCCGCACATAAAACCCGTGGCGAGGGAGCTTGC
>NZ_JAOSHO010000480.1 GCF_025917275.1 Pseudomonas agronomica
AGCGGGAGCAAGCTCCCTCGCCACAAGACCTCAGGTCACCGCCTGGCTATGGGGAAACAACAAATCCACAAAACGCTCGGCGGTGGGCTGCGGTTCGTGGTTGGCCAGGCCGGCGCGTTCGTTGGCTTCGATGAACACGTACTCCGGTTGATCGGCCGCAGGGACGAGCAGGTCCAGGCCGACCACGGGAATGTCCAGCGCTCGCGCAGCACGCACCGCTGCATCGGCCAGGGTCGGATGAAGAATGGCGGTCACGTCTTCCAGGACGCCACCGGTATGAAGGTTCGCCGTGCGTCGCACGAAGAGATGTTCGCCCGCCGGCAGCACGCTGTCGTAGTCATGGCCGGCGGCGCGCAAGGTACGTTCGGTCTCGGCATCCATGGGGATTTTGCTTTCGCCGCCCGTCGCCGCCTGCCGTCGTCGGCTCTGGGCTTCGATCAGCGCGCCGATGCTGTGCTGGCCATCACCGATCACTTCCGCAGGACGACGGATCGCAGCCGCGACCACTTCAAAACCGATCACCAGGATGCGCAGGTCCAGCCCTTCGTGGAAACTTTCCAGCAACACGCGGCTATCAAAGCGCTTGGCGGCTTCGATGGCGGCCTGCACCTCCTCGATCGTGCGCAGATCCACCGCGACGCCTTGGCCCTGTTCGCCGTCCAGCGGCTTCACCACCACGCGCTCGTGCTCGTCGAGAAAGGCCAGGTTGTCATCGGCATTGCCCGCCAGTTGTTGTGCCGGGAGATTGAGGCCGGCGTTCTTCAATACCTTATGCGTCAGGCTCTTGTTCTGGCACAACGTCATGCTGATCGCACTGGTCAAGTCGCTCAGGGATTCCCTGCAGCGAATCCGGCGGCTGCCATGCACCAGGGTGAACAGCCCGGCCTCGGCGTCATCCACCTGCACTTCGATGCCGCGGCGGTGCGCCTCTTCGACGATGATGCGGGCATAGGGATTGAATTGCGCCTCGGGGCCGGGCCCGAGGAACAGTGGTTGGTTGATGCCGTTCTTGCGCTTGATCGCAAACGTCGACAGGTTGCGGAAACCGAGCTTGGCGTAGAGGTTTTTCGCCAGGCGATTGTCGTGCAGCACCGACAGGTCGAGGTAGCTCAAGCCACGGCTCATGAAATGCTCGATGAGGTGGCGCACCAGCACTTCGCCTACGCCGGGACGTGGACAGTGCGGGTCCACCGCCAGGCACCAGAGGCTGCTGCCGTTTTCCGGGTCGTTGAAGGCTTTTTGGTGATTGAGGCCCATCACGCTGCCGATCACCGCACCGGTATCGTCGTCCTCGGCCAGCCAGTACACCGGGCCGCCCTGGTGCCGTGGCGTCAGTCGCTCCGGGTCGATGGGCAGCATGCCGCGAGCCTGGTAGAGCTGGTTGATGGCCTGCCAGTCGGCGTCACTTTGGGCGCGGCGAATCCGGAAGCCGCGAAACACCCGCGTGGCTTGGCGGTAATCGCTGAACCACAAGCGCAGGGTGTCGGAAGGATCAAGGAACAGTTGTGTCGGCTCCAGGCCCAGGACCTGCTGGGGCGCGGCGACGTACAGGGCGATATCACGCTCGCCGGGTTGTTCGTTG
The DNA here is from genome assembly GCF_025917275.1 of Pseudomonas agronomica. Lineage (GTDB taxonomy): Bacteria > Pseudomonadota > Gammaproteobacteria > Pseudomonadales > Pseudomonadaceae > Aquipseudomonas > Aquipseudomonas agronomica. Next base: position 1,583 of record NZ_JAOSHO010000480.1, read on the forward strand.
AGCAGCTCGCGGGCCAGGCTCGCCGGATCGGGAAACGTATGGCCGATCAATAGGCGGCCCCAGCCGCAATGGACTGCGATCGGATCAGCGCCCAGTTCGCTGCCGTCTTCGGCCAGCCGCGCTTGCAAGCGTTCGTAGGACGGCGGCTGGCCGCGCAAGAGTCGTTGGTTGTGAAGCGTTGTATGGGGTTTCATCGATCAGATTCCTTGCTCGCTGAGCCACAGGTTCAGCGCCGCCAATTGCCACAGCCGCGAACCGCGCAACGGCGTGAGCTGGCCGTTGGGGTCGGTCAGCAAACGGTCCAGCATGGTCGGGTTGAACAGGCCGCGATCCTGGCTCGGATCCAGCAGCAGTTCACGGACCCAGGCCAGGGTATCGCCTTCCAGATGCTTGAGACCCGGCACCGGGAAATAGCCTTTCTTGCGGTCGATGACTTCGCTCGGGATCACCCGGCGGGCGGCCTCCTTGAGCACATGCTTGCCGCCGTCGGGCAGCTTGAATTTCGCCGGTACCCGGGCGGAAAGCTCCACCAGCCGGTAATCGAGGAACGGAGTGCGCGCTTCCAGGCCCCAGGCCATGGTCATGTTGTCGACGCGTTTGACCGGGTCGTCCACCAGCATCACCGTGCTGTCCAGGCGCAAGGCCTTGTCGACGGCGGCATCGGCGCCCGGTTGGGCGAAGTGTTCCTTGACGAAGTCTCCGGCCGCGTCGTTGGCGGTGAGCCACTTGGGCTGCACGGTGGCGGCATATTCTTCATAGCTGCGGTCGAAGAAGGCCGCGCGATAGGCCGCGTACGGATCGCTCGCCCCGTCGACCTGCGGGTACCAGTGATAACCCGCGAACAGCTCGTCGGCGCCCTGGCCGCTTTGCACCACTTTGCAGTGCTTGGCCACTTCCCGCGAGAGCAGGTAGAAGGCGATGCAGTCGTGGCTGACCATGGGTTCGCTCATGGCACGGAACGCGGCGGGCAACTGTTCGATGATTTCTTTTTCATCGATGCGCAACTGGTGATGGCGCGTGCCGTAGTGCTTGGCGATCAGGTCCGAATACTGGAACTCGTCGCCGCGTTCGCCACCGGCGTCCTGGAAGCCGATGGAAAACGTCGACAGGTCCTCGACGCCGACCTCGCGCAACAGCCCCACGAGCATGCTCGAATCCACACCGCCCGACAGCAGCACGCCGACATCGACGGCGGCGCGTTGGCGGATGGCGACTGCTTCGCGGGTGCTGTCCAGCACACGTTCGATCCAGTCTTCCAGGTTGAGGTTTTGCTCGTCGGCCCTCGGGCCGTAGGGCAGTGTCCACCAGGTTTTTTGTTCGGTGCTGCCATCTGCGTCGACGCGTATCCAGGTGGCCGGGGGCAGTTTTTCGACGCCGGCCAATAGCGTGCGCGGCGCCGGGACGACCGCATGGAAATTCAGGTAGTGATTGAGGGCGACCGGGTCGAGCACCGGGTTGATGTCGCCGCCCTTGAGCAATGCCGGCAACGCGGAGGCAAAGCGCAAGCGCTGGCCGGTGCGTGACAAGTACAGCGGTTTTACGCCGAGACGGTCGCGGGCGATGAACAGGCGTTTGGCGTCGCGTTCCCAGATGGCGAAGGCGAACATGCCATTGAGCTTGGGCAGCAGGTTCTCGCCCCAGGCGTGATACCCCTTGAGCAGCACCTCGGTGTCGCCGCCGGAGTAGAAGGTGTAGCCCAAGCCTTCGAGTTCGGCGCGCAGTTCCGGGTAGTTGTAGATCGCGCCGTTGAATGCCAGGGACAGGCCCAGTTGATTGTCGATCATCGGCTGGGCCGAGCCGTCGGACAGGTCCATGATCTTCAGGCGTCGATGGCCCAGGGCAATCGGGCCCTGGCTATGGAAACCCCACGCGTCGGGGCCGCGAGGGGCCAAGTGATGGGTGATGCGCTCTACGGCCGCAAGGTCCGCAGGTTGTTGATCGAAACGTAACTCACCAGCTAATCCGCACATAAGTCCTTACCGGTTTTTCCGTTGGGGAGGGGTCAAGCCATACCCGCCGAAAGGGTGGGTACTCTGGAACTGACCGGTGGGATGACTGTGAGTTTTATATCGATGCGTTATAAGTCGACGGGTGGGGAGCGCACGCTCCTCAAGACTGACGCCCCCTGTGGGAGCGAGCTTGCTCG
>NZ_JAOSHO010000481.1 GCF_025917275.1 Pseudomonas agronomica
TCGAAAAAACGTCGCCTCGAATCGAAGATCAAGCGCGGCTCGATCAAGGCCGGGCGCGGCAAGGTGGATTTCTAGAGCTTCTCCCGCTCTTCACGGTAGCGAGGCGCCTGACGGTACAGGTAGACGCTCAATGCCAACCCGCCCAGGGCCGCCAGTGCAGCGAACAGAAAAATCGAGGCAAAGCCGAAACCGGCGGCGATCGCCCCGGCCAGTGGGCCGGTGATGCCCAACGACAAATCGATGAACAACGAATAAGCGCCCACCGCCGCCCCACGGCTGGAGGCCGGTACCAGGTTGACCGCTTCCACACCCAACGCCGGGAATACCAGCGAGAAACCGAAACCACTCAACGCCGCGCCCGCCAGTGCCCACTGTGCATCGGGCGCCAGCCATAACAGCAGCAAGCCCAGGGTTTCCACCGACAGGCAGGCAATCGCGACCCTGAATCCACCGAGACGGTTGATCAGGTTGCCGAATAACAGGCGCGCACCGATGAAGCAGGCGCCGAACAGGCTCAGGCAGAGCACGGCGTTGTCCCAATGCTGCGTGGCGTAGTACAGGGTGATGAAGGTGGCGATGGTGCCAAAACCGATGGAGCCCAGGGCCAGCCCGCAGCCGTGGGGCAATACGCGTCCCAGCACATGCATGAACGGCAGGCGTTCGCCGACGACGATGGGCGCGGCGGTTTTCGGCCAGGCCAACGCCAGCCCCAGCACCGCCAGCAGGATGATGCTGGCGCCCATGCTCCACAACCCCAGTGACTTCACCAGCCACACCCCCAACGGCGCACCGATCGCCAGCGCACCGTAACTGGCGATGCCGTTCCACGAAATGACCTTGGCGGTATTCGCCGCGCCGACCCGGCCGATGCCCCAGCCGATCGAGCCCGAGCCCACCAGGCTTTCGGCGCTGCCCAGCACCAGGCGACCGATCAACAGGCTGGTCAGGCTCAGGACCGGCATGCCTGCGGTCCAGGCAGAAACCAGCATGAAAACGCCGCTCAAGCCACACCCGGCCAGGCCGAACATGACCGCGCGCTTGCTGCCCAGGTTGTCGATGATGCGTCCCGCATAAGGACGGCTAAGCAGCGTGGCCAAGTATTGGACGCTGATCACCAACCCGGCGATTACCGCGCCGAACCCCAGCTCGCCATGGACGAACCCGGGCAGCACGGCCAAGGGAATACCGATGTCCAAATAGCCGATGAAAGTAAACAGGACGATGGAAACGACTTGCAGCGTGACCGCCATGGGGCGCTGGAGATCTGGCATGGGTAAAAGGTCCACAGGGCAGCAGGATAGATAGGCTGCTTATGATAACGGTGACCGTGCGGGTGGCGCGCAGAAAAGTAAAACTATTTGCCGGACGGCGGTTCGGGTGGGGTGTCGCCAGCGACCAGGTGCGCAGTGACCAGCGCGGCAATGGCGTTTTCTTCCGTGCCGAATCGAGTCAACAGGGCGGCTTGTTTCTCGGGAGAGAGGCGGGTCCAGATCTCGACCATTTTCTCGGCGGTGCCGATCAGCACGCTGGCCTGGGCCGGGCTGAAGGAGGAAGTGTCGTCGGTCATGGCGTGGGGCTCGGATTCAGGCGGTGTGGAAAGCGCATCTTAGCGCTTTCCACACAGTCTGGTGCCGCGGGTGGATCAGTCTTCGTTGTCGGCCTGGCGGCGTTCAGTGGCTTGCTGCTGCTCGGGTTGCTGGGCGTCGGGTTGCCCTGCGGCTTGTCGCGGGGTCGTCTGCTCAGGTTCGTGCAGGCTTGGGAAGGGGAGATTAGGGATCTCGTGCATTTCGCGCTCCTCGCAAAGTCTGTTGATCGATCGGGTAGATCCGCGCTTCTACAAAGCGTGGGCAGGATACCCCAGGAGAAATGACAAAGAGACTTTCAATCCGGGTGGGGCGACCGGTGGGCTTGTCTGGACAGGTCATGTCCAGCAGCGAAAACGCCGTCGCTACCGGCGGTCGCCGCGGCTCAAGAACGGGCGCCGCGAGCCGATGCCGAGTACATATCCTCCACATTCAGTCGCGAGAGTGGACCCCGGACATGGAAGTCTTTTATTCGAAGAGATCGACTCCATGTTTCTACAAAAATCCCTGAGAGCGCAGATTCTGGCCCTGCTGAGCGGCAGCCTGCTGGCGATGCTGTTGATCGCCCTGGCGTCCTTTCATTTCCTGTCCGATGGCATCCAGAATTATCGCAACCTGCTTGATGGCCCGTTGCATGCGTCGCAATTGATCGATGAGGCCAATCTGCAGTTCAAGGCCCAGGTCCAGGAATGGAAGAACGTCTTGTTGCGTGGCAAGCAGCCGGCGGAACTGGATAAATATTGGAAGCAGTTCGAGGAGCGGCAGCATGATGTCCAGGAACTGCTGGGGAAATTGAGCAACCATCACGGTGTCCCTGCGCCGATCAGGACACGTATCGAACAGCTGCGCGCTGAGCACGCGCAGTTGGGCAGCGCCTATCAAAAAGGCCGTGATGCGTTTGTCGCGTCAGGTGCCGACGCAGCGGCGGGAGATGCAGCGGTCAAGGGCGTGGACCGTGCGGCCAGCGAGCAGATGAGTGAACTTGTGGCGGATCTGCACAAGCTGGGCAATGAAGAGTCGGTGCTGATCAGCGCAGGTGCGGACCGCACGATCATGCTGGGTATCGCGGTGATGTTGGTGTCAGGCCTGCTGATCGGCCTGTTCAGCCTGTGGTTGATCAATCGCAACCTGGTGCAGCCAATCCGCGCCTTGATCGACTATGTCACCCAACTGAGCCTTGGACGTTTTGCCGAACGTGTAACCAGCAATCGCCAGGATGAGCTGGGCAATCTTGCGGTGGCGGCCAATACGCTGCGTGGTTTCCTTGCCGAAACCTTCACCCGCCTGCAACGCAGCGCCACGGAGCTGGACAGCGCCAGCGGTGAGCTCAATGCCATCGCCAGCCTGATGAGCCAGGGCACCAGCGAGCAGTTCGAGCGCACCGATCAGGTAGCGACGGCGATGAACGAAATGTCTGCCACCGCCCAGGAAGTCGCCCGCCATGCCGCCGACGCGGCGCGGGCCGCCGATGACGCCGATCAGTCGGCGCAGCAGGGCGAGAAGGTCATGCAAGGCACCATCCACACCATCACCCGGATGCGCGGCGAGATTGCCAACACGGCCACGGTGATTCGCCGCCTGGAAACCGACAGTGGACGCATCGGCAAGGTGTTGGAAGTGATTCGCGGGATCGCCGAGCAGACCAACCTGCTGGCCCTCAACGCTGCCATCGAAGCCGCTCGGGCCGGTGAGGCCGGGCGCGGTTTTGCCGTCGTGGCCGATGAAGTGCGCAGCCTGGCCCAGCGCACCGCGTCATCGATCATCGAGATCAACCAGATCATCCAGACCGTTCAAACGGGCGCGGTGGACGCGGCCCAGGCCATCGAGAGCGGGCAGTCGCGCAGCGAAGAAAGTGTCGAGCAGGTGACCCAGGCCGGCGCCATGCTCGAACGCATTACCGAGGCAGTGGAAGCGATTCGCGACATGAATCGCCAGATTGCCACGGCTGCGGAGGAGCAGACCTCCGTGGCCGAGGATATCTCGCGCAACCTGACGGAAATCACCTGCATTGCCAGCACCAACCTGGACAATGTGCAGCGTACTGAAGCGGCCAGTCGGGATTTGCATGGGTTGTCGGGGCAGTTGAATGACGTGACGGCGCGGTTGAGTGCCTGACACGTAGCAGGCCCTGATTAACCTT
>NZ_JAOSHO010000482.1 GCF_025917275.1 Pseudomonas agronomica
ACCGCTATCGCGAGCAAGCTCGCTCCCACAGGGGTTTCCAACAGGAATTTGTGTCTTGCTTGAAACAACAAACCCGGCACTCGGCCGGGTTTGTCTTGTTCCAACGATGCTTACTTGGAGGCAGCCGCCACGGCCAGCTCATGCCGAGCCTCGCGCTTGTTCTTGATCACATAGCAGCCCCACATGAACACCACCCATACCGGAATCGCGTACACCGAGACCTGGATGCCGGGGATCAGCAGCATCACGCCGAGGATGAACACCACGAACGCCAGGCAGACATAGTTGCCATACGGGTACCACAACGCCTTGAACAGTGGCGTCTGGCGAGACTGGTTCATGTGCTGGCGGAACTTGAAGTGCGAGTAGCTGATCATCGCCCAGTTGATCACCAGGGTCGCGACCACCAACGACATCAGCAGCTCCAGCGCATGCTGGGGAATCAGGTAATTGAGCAGCACCGCCACCAGCGTGACCGCCGCCGAGGCGAGGATCGAACGCACCGGCACGCCGCGCTTGTCGATTTTCGCCAGAGCCCGGGGCGCATCGCCCTGCTCGGCCATGCCCAGCAACATGCGGCTGTTGCAGTAGGTGCCGCTGTTGTACACCGACAAAGCGGCGGTCAGCACGACGAAGTTGAGGATGTGCGCAGCGGTATTGCTGCCCAGCATTGAAAACACCTGCACGAACGGGCTGCCGCTGTAGGCATCGCCGGAAGCGTTGAGTGTAGCCAGCAGGCTGTCCCAAGGCGTCAGGGACAACAGCACCACCAAGGCACCGATGTAGAAAATCAGGATCCGGTAGATCACCTGGTTGATGGCCTTGGGGATCACGGTTTTCGGCTTGTCGGCTTCAGCGGCAGTGAAACCGAGCATTTCCAGGCCACCGAAGGAAAACATGATGATGGCCATGGCCATGACCAGGCCGCTCACGCCGTTGGGGAAGAACCCGCCGTGGGACCACAGGTTGCTGACTGACGCTTGCGGGCCGCCATGGCCGCTGACCAGCAGGTAGCTGCCCAGGGCGATCATGCCAACAATCGCCACGACCTTGATGATCGCGAACCAGAACTCGGCCTCGCCGAAGACCTTGACGTTGGCCAGGTTGATCGCATTGATCAGGATGAAGAACGCCGCCGCCGAGACCCAGGTTGGAATGTCCGGCGCCCAATAATGGATGTACTTGCCAACCGCCGTCAGCTCGGACATGCCCACCAGGATGTAGAGGATCCAGCAGTTCCAACCCGACAGGAACCCGGCGAAACCGCCCCAGTACTTGTGGGCAAAATGACTGAAGGACCCGGCCACCGGCTCTTCGACGATCATCTCGCCCAACTGGCGCATGATCATGAAGGCGATGAAGCCGCAAATGGCGTAGCCAAGGATCATCGACGGGCCGGCTGATTTCAGCACCCCCGCCGAGCCGAGGAACAGGCCCGTGCCGATCGCGCCGCCAAGGGCGATCAATTGAATGTGGCGATTTTTCAGGCCGCGCTTCAGCTCGCCTGAATGCGAGTTTTGTCCACTCATGAAAAGGGTCTCACGCAAGGTTTGATGATGTTCGTTAGACGTTGCCGCTCGAATCGGATCTCAAGCAGCGCCGATCAAACCCCAGCGCAGGCACCAGGAATTCAGCGTTTTTACAACGGTCATGCGTCACCTGTTTGTTTTTATCTGTGACGAAATCGAACCCGACACGCTTGTGGCGTGGCGGAGTGAACAAGGCGGATAACCTTGAAAGTGCGTGGCTACGCGAAGGGTCACAGTTAAAACGCGGCGCATTGTACACCGCTGACCCCCTGCTACCAGACACCACCGGATCAGCGTGTCATTTGCCGGGATCGCACGGGGCCGCCTCGAACAGATCGGGCGGCTGCGAAAACAGGTCCGGGCTCTTGCGAGCCGTTGAAGCGTGGGGCGCAAAAAACGCAACCACGGAAGAATGGAAACGGAGCGATGGCGTTCATTGCGCCTCCTTTTTGTTATTCACCTGCACGACAGGCATGGAGCGCATCTCACCCTTGAAAAAGCGCCGAAACAAGCGGGCCAGCGCTCTGGGAATGGGCCTGGGCCGAGGCCATGCGGAAGCTTTTTCTTACAACTGGCGAACCCTGCCTTTATGACCCGCATGAACGGCATTTTTCGTAAGTAATTCTTTACGATGCGTAACGAAGGCTTTCCACTGAGGGCATTTTCAGAGTGTGACCACAAATTGACGGTAGGTAGCTACCTAACGAAGAAAATTCATCAGACAGCTGTTTTTAAAGAGCTAATTTGGCCGCTGGAAAATGGAACAAAAAGTTCAAACAAAAAAAATAAAATAATTTTTTGCATTCCAAAAAACCCTCGACTAGGTTTTCAGCCACTTGCCCAGGCATCGTGCCGGCGAGTTTTTGCGGTGCCGATTCAGCCGGGTCCTACTCGCCGAATCGGCCCGCGTTTTCCGCAAAAGTCATCTAGGAGATTCACTATGCAAGCACTGGACAAAGACTTGGAAACCGAACTGCAACTGGACGAATGGTTCGAGGCACCGACCCATGAAGCCGCCGTTGAAATGATGCAAGCCGACGCCGTCGTTCCGTTCGGCACGGCGATGTGGCCTCTGTAAGCGATACCCGGCGGAGCTGATCCGGCCGGCCGGCTCCGCATCCTGCTGTCAGGAAGCCAAATCAATCGTCAGGGAAGAATAAGCATGGACACACAACGAGCCATCTCACATTTCCTTTACTACCTCGAACATCATCCTGCCCTGGCCGGCGTCCAGCCCGCCAAGGTATTGCTCGGCCACACTGCCGATTACGAAGCGTTGGCCGGCAGCATCGCAGAACAAGCCGGGAGCACTTCGCCGTTCAGGTTCAACGCCATGCGCCTGGACCTCGAACCCACAGAGCGCCTGTCCCAGGCCATTGCCGACAGCGATCTGTATATTTTCTTCTACGACTCATCCACCCTTCCCAACCCACGCCCCGATGGCCCGGACTTTGTCCGCGCGCTGCAGGGTGTGATGGCGGACAACTGGAGAAAATCGCTGTTGTTCAAGGACTACGGCGAGTACTTCTACGACACTTTCAGCGTCATTCCCCAACGCATCGCCGGGCTCAACAGCCACCTGATCCGCCGCATGTCCCAAGCCACTACATTGAGCTTCGAGGATGAGCACGGCTCGTATTTCGACACCGCACTGCACAGCATCAAGAAGTGGACCGACATCAATGGCGTCGGCAACTACGACCTGGCTCCCGGCGAAATTGCCACCCACAGCGACACCATCAATGGCCGGGTGAAATTCGTCGGGACTTTCCTCAGCACGATTCCCTTCGCACGCAAATATGGCGTGCTGCAATCGCCGCTGGAGCTGTGGATCGAAGACTCCACCATTCAGAAAATCGCCACCGATGTCCCGGGGCTGGAACACGATTTCAACCGGTACCTGGACGCCAATCCGTCCAACCGCCGCATCGAAGAACTGGGAATCGGCACCAACGAAGGGGTCAAGAGCCTGTACGCTCGCAACGCCGGTTTCGAAGAGCGCCATTGCGGCCTGCACCTGGGGCTCGGTGGCGGCGCCAAGGGCAGCCATCACCTGGATCTGATTTTCGAAAGCGGTGTGCTGGCGCTGGATAATGAGCCGATGTTTGATGGGCGGTTTGTGCTTTAGGTTGAAATCGATGGTGGGGCTGCTGGCGCCATCGCGAGCAAGCTCGCTCCCACAG
>NZ_JAOSHO010000483.1 GCF_025917275.1 Pseudomonas agronomica
TGGGAGCGAGCTTGCTCGCGATGGCAGCGCACCGGATCCAGAGGAAACAACCCAGTAATCAGCATCACCAACTTTTCTCCCTCTCGCTGATCCTCCCGCAACCCCAACGACCGGCTCATTTCACCTCTCCCAGATCGAAGCTCATCGCCGCCGCAGGTTTCGCGCCCACCCCGTACCAGTCCAGCTTGCGGGTCAGCACCATGAACACGCCCAGCAGGCTGAACAGCAACAGCGAGCCCATCAGCAACGCGTAGTCTTCAGCGCTCAACAAGCCATAAAGCAAGCCATACAGCCCCGCCAATCCCGCCGAAAAGCCCAGGCCGTGGCCCACGCTACGCAGCACATGACAGACGTAGAATCCGATCAACACCACGCAGGCACTGGCCGACACCAGGTACGCCAAGGTGAAGCCGATGTGTTCCGACAGCGACAACAGCAACAGGTAGAAGAACGCCAGGGCCACGCCCACCAACGCATATTGGACCGGGTGCACCGCGAGGCTCTTGAGCACTTCGAAGAGAAAGAACCCGGCGAAGGTCAGCGCGATGAACAGCAGCGCATATTTGATCGCTCGATCGCTCTTGAGGTACTGGTCCACCGGATCGACGAAACTCACGCCGAACGCACGACTGCGGAACGCTTCACAGCCATCGGTGGGCACGCAGGCTTGCAGCGTCTCCAAGAGGTTGGTGGAGAAAAACGACGTCTGCCAATCGGCATTGAAACCCTGCTCGTTGATCTCGCGATTGACCGGCAAGTAGTTGCCGATGAAGCTGGGGTGCGGCCAGTCGGCGGACAGGTGCACTTTGGTGGTCTTGCCCACCGGAAGAATCTGTAGGTCGCCAGTGCCTTGCAAGCGCAGGTCGAAGCCGAAAGTCAGCTCGGGGCTGCCCTGGGCAGTGATCATCGGCAACGGCACGTGCACACCCTGCCCCAACCAGCTGAGGCGCGAGCCAGGCAGGAAATCAACAGTCTTCTGGTTCAGCGTCAGGGTCAGCGCATTCTCGATACCGCGAATGTCGCTGATGCCAACGCTCAGGTACGGTTCATCGAAGCGGTAATCGGCGAAATCCTTGGGGGCGACACCATAGTGCTCCGGCACCTTGAAGCGGCCATCGATCCGGTTGTCGGCATGAAACAGACGCGCCTCGTAGATGCCCCGGGCGCGGGTTTCGGTGCGGATCTGACCGTCGAGTTCGAATTGCTCCGGCAAGAAGTACAACTCGCCACTTCGTTGGACGGTTTCCAGGAAACGCACGCCGGTCTTTTCGTTGGTGTTCCAGACTTTTACATCCCTGCGAAACGGCACGACGATCATCGGCCCGACCAATTGCTGGCTGTAGCTGGAACTGCGGGCGATGTCCTGCAACACCCCATCGCGCAATTCCTGGCGCTCGTCGATAAGGCCGTTGATCATCAACAGCGGGATCATCAGCAAGAGGATCAAGAGGGCGATCATGCCCAGTTTTATAGCGAGACTGCGGTTCATGTGAGGCTCTCCCTGTTCGAATGGGGGAGAGTCTGGCGCGGCACTGTGGGGGTTTTATGGGGCGAATGTGGAAATTGTGTGGAGACGTGAGTCTGTAGGAGCTGGCGAAGCCTGCGATCTTTGATCTTTCACCCTGGATTCAACTGACAGTGGAAAGATCGCAGCCTCGCTTCGCTCGGCAGCTCCTACATCCATCGCAAAGAGCGGTGGTTTCAAGGCAACCGCAGCACCACTTCCACCCCGCCCTCGACATTGCCGATGCTGAACTCACCGCCATGCAATTGCACCACTTCCTCGACGAAGTTCAGCCCAAGACCCGTGCTCTTGCGCCCGGTGCCTGGGCGCGGCAGTGAATAAAAGCGCTCGCTCAGGCGTGGCAAGGCATAGTCGGGAATCGGCTCGGCCTGGTTGAACAGGCGCAACTCGACGCGGTTGCCGGTGCGCTCGGCGCTGATGCGCAGCAGTCCCTCGGCGGGCGTGAAGTCCAAGGCGTTTTCCAACAGGTTGCCCAAGGCCTGGCGCAACAGGAACGGTTCTCCGGTCAGCGTCAGGTCGGCGGCGATGCGCTGTTCGATCATCAACTGGCGACTTTCGATCCAGCCACCACGCGCTTCCAACAATTCATCCATCAACGCCGCCAGCGGCACCGGGACTTCTTCTTCCAGCCCCTGGCGCTGCTCGACCTGGGCCAGGTTAAGCAGGCGCTCGATCAATTGCTGCATGCGCACGCTTTCGCTGTCGATGTTGCTGACAAACCGCTGGTGCTGGGCGGCGGGCATGTCGCTCTGCAGCAACTCGGCGGCGCCGCGGATCGCGGCCAGTGGGCTCTTGAGCTCATGGGTCAGCGTATGAACGTAGCGCTCGACGTACGCCTTGCCTTCGAGTTGCGTGCGCATGTGTTCGACAGCGCCGGCCAGTTGTTCGAATTCACCACCGCGATAATGCGGCACTTCCACCCGACGGCCCTGGCTGATCGCCTGGGCATATGCGGTCAAGCGACGCAACGCCGCGCTGAGCCACCACGACAACAGGGCCCCCAGCAACAGGCCCAGCACGACCAACCCCGCGCCATAGGCCAGCAAGCGCCGCTCCGTACGGTCGATATAAGGCTGCAGCGAGCTGTTGGGCTTGGCGACCGTGACCACGCCGATGATCTGACCGTTGTCACGGATCGGCGCCCCGACGTGCATCACCGAAGATGCCGGGTCATCCGGATCGCTGCGGGTCGAGCGGGCGCCGTAGTGGCCGCGCAGGGTCAGGTAGACGTCGTTCCAGCGCGAATAATCCTGGCCCACCGCCACGCCGCTGGAGTCCAGCACCACGATTCCCTTGGCATCGGTGACGTAGATACGATGGCTGACCTGATTCTTGGGCAGGCCCCAGATCGTCGCCGCCGGCTGCCGATCTCCGTAGGACTTGAGCAACTGCGGCCAGCGATTCTGGCCGAGGGTCCCGGCCTTGAAATCGTCCCGCAGGATTTCGGCCATCAGGTTGGCCGTGTCCACCAGGGTTTCTTCGGTGGACTGGCGCACACCAGGGCGGATCTCTTCCATCACCGTGTTGAGTACGAAATACCCGGTCAAGCCGATAAACAGCACGTAGACCAGGAAAATGCGGATTCCCAGGGACATCAGCTGTGCCCCGGGCTGTAGCTGTAGCCTAGACCCCGGTGGGTCTGGATCGGCTCGGCTTCGGCCCTGACCAGGCGCAACTTGGCGCGCAGGCTCTTGATGTGACTGTCGATACTGCGCTCGTAACCGGCGTCGCTGGCCACGCCGAGCGCATCGAGCAGTTGTTCGCGGCTGAACACCCGTTCGGGCTGATCCAGCAGGCAATTCAACAGGCGAAATTCGTGGCGAGTCAGGTTCAGCGGTTTGCCGCGATAGCTGATCTGCACGCGATCATGATCGACCTGGAACAACGCGGCCCCCGCCTCGGCGACCGGTCGCGGCGCCACTCGCTTGAGGATCGCGCGGACCCTGGCGGCCACTTCCCGGGGGCTGAAAGGCTTGACCACGTAGTCGTCGGCACCGATTTCCAGGCCCACGACCCGGTCTATCTCGCCATCCCGAGCGGTAAGAAAGATGACCGGAACGTCGCTGAAACGCCTGAGATTCTTACACGTCTCGAATCCACTGATATCCGGCAGGCCCACATCGAGGATGATCAGGTCCGCCGGGGTGTTCTTCTGGTGCTCGAGGGCGGCGGCGCCAAGGC
>NZ_JAOSHO010000484.1 GCF_025917275.1 Pseudomonas agronomica
TTCGCGAGCAGGCTCGCTCCCACCAAAAGGTGCCGCGAACCGCCATTGCCTCCCACCTAGCCCTTCTCCACGCCAGGCGCCTGCCGTTGAACATGGGCCTGCCAAGCGCCCCATTTGCTTTCGAAGTACGCCTGGTTTTTATCCCAGAGCGCCTGATATTCGCCGCTGGCGATCAGTTTCCGGAACGATGCCTGCCCATAATGATGGATAAACGAATCTTCGGCGCACACAGTCCGGTAGCCGGCCGCCTGCACGCGACGGCTGTAGTCATCGTCCTCGAACAGGCCGATCCCGAATGCCTCATCCAGATACCCCACTTCTTCGAGGATGCCTCGGCGAAAGGCGACACAAAACATCGCGAGCATCTGGATATCGAATGACCGTCCCTTGTGGGCTCCGGTATAGCGGTCTGCAAACGCTTGCATCTGTTGGATGTCGGTGTAGGAAATTTCGATTTTCGCTTCGTTGCCGACCGCATTCGTGACCGGTCCAACCAAGCCGATACTCGGCTCTCTCAAATGCATGACCAGCGGATCCAGCCAGCCGCCAGGCACGATCGTGTCGTTATTGAGCAGCAGCAGGATGTCACCATCGGCTTCACGCAACCCTTGGTTGTTGGCCGTCGCAAAGCCACGGTTGTCCGGGTTGAGAATGACCTTCACGGTCGGCACCTCGTTGCGCAGGCGCTCAAGGTAATCAGCCGTGCCATCCTGCGAGCCATTGTCAACGACAATGAGCTGGTAATTGGGCCAGGTGGTATTGCGCAGGACGCTGTTTATGCATTGAATCGTCAGGCTGAGATTGTTGTACGTCACAAGCACGATGGAGACTTTTTCGTACAGCCCGGCGATCGCCCGTTGCAGGCTATTGAATCGGTCCTTCCAATCATTGGCCCGGGCCAGTTCCACGCGTCGTTTGTACAAGGCCAGGTCGCGCTCGGCCAAGGCTCGCTCAATCTGCTCGATGAACTCATCGATTCCGGTTGCAAAGTACAGCAAGTCCTCATAGATGCTCATCTCCGCCAAAGGCGTGGAGATCACGGGTTTGCCTGCACTGATGTACTCGTAGAACTTCACCGGATCGACCGCATGCGTCACGTTGTAAAGCCTGAAGGGAATCAGGCAGGCGTCGAAGTGATCCAGGTAAAGCGGCATCTGCGCGTAAGGCTTGCAGCCCAGCAATTGAACGTTGGGCTTGTGCTCGAGGCCCGCCAGATCGTCGACGAAAATGTCCCCCACCAGAATGAAGTTCCACTCGGGTCGCCGGTCCGCCAACGCCGCCAGCAATGGATAGTCGAGCCATTGCGCCAGGGCGCCGTAGTAACCAATGACCGGACCGACAAGGCCACTCAGCAAATCATTGGCGAAACAGTGCTGCCGGAAAAAATCGAAATCCACCGCGTTGCGCACCAGCATGCAGCGTGGGTTGTGGGCGCACCATTTCTGGTAAAGCAGCGCGGCGGATACGGTGACCAGATCCGCCTGCACAACCAGGGCCTTCTCCTCATTCAGCAATTGTTCGCCGATGTTAGGAAAACCATCCCAGTCATCCATGCAGTCGTAGTGCACGCGCCAGCCATGCAGCGCACGCAGGCTGAGGGCCACGGGGCTCCAGTAAGCGATATGCACCACCGAGAGGGCGGTTCTGATCTGCATGTCGGCGACCAACGCGGCCAGGGCATGCAGCAGGGCCTGATGATTCTCAGGCGTGACAACCTTCTCGTAATACGCCGCTTGCGCCTCGCGTTGCAGCGCCACTTCAAAGATATTGGGTGCTACCCACGTCAGTCGATAAAGCTGTCCCTCCTCCGGCAGGCTGGAGGGCACGATATAAAAAACCCGATGACCATTGCTCGCAAACTGAGCCATCAATTGCTGCGGTCGCTGGAAGCGTGCGGCCCAATCTATATTGGCGAAGCAGAGAATATCCAGGCGCCCTTTCGTGGCGAAATCAGCTTCCACACCAGGGCTCGGCAACGGCTGCGGCGCTGCTGGGTAGGCCGTCGCGGCGGCCGGTTCGGGCAATTCATGCGTGGCGCCAAAACCATAACGCATCACCCGTAAAAGCGCGCGCAGTGGCCGGGTGAAACGCCACGAACGGGTGTTCTGCAGGAAGTCCACCTTTGCCAGGGCGATATCGCGCTCGCTGATGGCCGCGTCTCTTTGAGCCAAGGCGGCGTCACGGTCGATCAAGTTGCTGTCGATCTTAAGCACGTGGGTATCCATGCAACGGCGTGTCGTCGCCCGCCGGCCACATCGAACTGAGGGAACCCGGTCGATAGAACGTTGCCGTCAGGCTTCGGCGGGAAGAACGGCAGCCGCTCACCACGGGCGTGACGGCATGCCAGGAATTATCCGAACGCACCAGGATCGCCGAGTTGCCCACCAAGGGCTCGATCTCGGCCGCCACGGCGCTGGGATCGTTGCCGCGCAGGATGCTCAGGCACCCGCCGTCGTTGCGATCCCAGGACTCATTGAAATAAAGGATATGGGTGACCAGTTTGTCCGGCAGGTCCGGATGGGCCCCCAGGCTCGCGCCGGGGCCGTAATGAAAGACGTTGACCTCCATCGGCACGCTGCGCAGGTCGATCCCGGTCATTTGCGACATGGCCTCTCGATAGCCCGCCGAGCCCAGGTCCTGCGCCAGTCTCAACCACGCCTCGCTCAGTTCTTCGGGGAACGCGATGGCACGGGTGCCCATGCTCACCAGGGCGCGGGCCTCATAGTCATAGTTCTTCTCTCCGCCATAACCACTCACCGTCTTGAAGTGATCATGGGGAAAGGACGTCGCCAACGCGGCGGCATCCTCGGGCGAATACAGGCCGCCGATTTCGGCCCATGAGAACGGGTGAGCCTTGAGCGCCGCAGGCGTGAGACGAGAGAGATCTAGCATTGTCTGTTCTTGTTCACTGTGAGGTTTCTGATACCACGGGCGATGGAGCGCAGTGGCGCGGTCATTCGGAACGAGTTGGAGTTCTGCAACTCAAGCATTCTGGCATCAATGATGGCCAGTTGCTGGCTGAGCTGGACAATCCGTTGCTGCTGAGCAAGGTTGGGTGGCGGCTCGAGGGTGCCTGGCTCCGGCACGACGGGCCTGATCGACGATTCAGCCAGCGCTGGCTCCCCCCCTCGGCCGCGGCTTCGAGCAGATTGGGCAGGTGTTGCAGGAACGCTCCCAATACCGGCTGGGATGAGGTTTTACCCTGGCGAATAATCGCCGCGACCCGATCCCAATGATCGACCAACTGATCCGCCGCTGCTTGCGCCGCCGGCGTTGGGCGGGTCTTGCCCAAGCGCGCGACGAACCATTGCGGGTCGATTGTCGCCGGGTCCGGCAACGCATGAAGCGAGTCGAATCCAGCCAGCGCCGTGTACTTGCCGGTGGTCAGGTCTGCCGAGCAAAACACCGGGACACCAAACGCCAGGGCGGTGATTGCCAGGTGGTAGCTGTGGCCGATCACCGCTTGTGCCTGGCTGATGATTTCCGCCATCAGCAACGGTTCCGGCCAGAACGACAACGTGATGGCCCCGGGCAGACGCCCGGCGATGACCGACGGATCGTCGCCCAGCACGGGGCCTATCGGGACCACCAGGAACTGATAATCCTGGAACGCCTCGGGGTGGTTTTCGAACAGTTTCATGAATGACTCCACGACATGAATGGCGTGGATCACGATGTACGGCCCAGTCAGCCCGGCGT
>NZ_JAOSHO010000485.1 GCF_025917275.1 Pseudomonas agronomica
CTGATCAAGGCCAGTCCTGCTGACCTGAAGTTCGTCATCACCACCCACAGCCCGCTTTTCTACAACGTGCTACACAATGAGCTTGGCCTCAACAAGGGTGGCAAGAAAGAGGGTTGCTATCTACTGGGCCGTCTCGATGACGGCAGCTTTGATCTGTGCGTCAAGTACGGCGATTCCAACAAGAGTTTTTCTTACCATCTCCACTTGCGGCAGACCCTTGAACAGGCGATTGCCGCTGGCCAGGTACAGCGCTATCACTTCACCCTGCTGCGCAACCTCTACGAAAAAACCGCCAGTTTTCTGGGTTATCCGCAATGGTCGACGCTTTTGCCTGACGACAAGCAGGCTTACCTGAACCGCATTATGCAGTTCACCAGCCACAGCACGCTGTCCAATGAGAGCGTCACTGAGCCAACACCGCAGGAGAAGCAGACAGTCAAGTTGCTTCTGGACCATTTGGTGGCCAACTACGGCTATTGGCAACAGGAAGAGGCGCCGGGCGCCTGATCGCATGACGAGATCTGTTGTCGTGACGTTGGATAGGAACAACGCATGAGCGAAATCACCCGTACCAGCGATTACCGACAGGCGCTGGCTAACATCAAGCGGCACATTCAAAGCTCGCAGAAGGCCGGTGCGTTCAAGCCGGAGTACATCGGCAAGCTCAATTTCTACCTGTCTGCCGTGGACGACCAGTCGCGTGCAGTGCACGATCAGCCGACCATTGGCCTGCTCCTGTGCAAAGACAAGGACAAACGGAATGTGATATGCGCGTTGCGTGATAAACCCATGGGCGTCAGCTTATCTATCACCAAGGACATTCCACTGGCCGTGCAGTTGCAATTGCCGACGGTGAAGGAAATTGAAAGCGAACTCGCACAGGGACATGGGGAGCCCCCAAGCTATGACTGACTACAAGACCATCGCCGAGTCCAGCACCTTTATCGTGCTCGACAGTTACGCCAGGGAGTGGAATGTTGCCGAAAGCTACCAGAGTGAAGGCGATCTGGAGCGCGAGTTCGTCCAAGATCTGGTCAATCAGGGCTATGAGCACCCCACCGGGCTGAAGACGATACCGGCGCTGCTGGCCAATGTGCGCACGCAGTTGCAGGCGCTGAACAGCGTCGATTTTTCCGACGGTGAGTGGGCGCGCTTCGTGGAAAGCTGGCTGGACAAGCCTAGCGACAGCATCGTCGACAAGACACGTAAGGTTCATGACGATCATGTGCACGACTTCGTGTTCGATGACGGGCGCATCCAGAATATCTATTTGATAGACAAGAAGAACCTGGCCCGCAACAAGGTGCAGGTCATCAAGCAGTTCGAGCAGGCGGGCAGTCAGGCCAACCGCTATGACGTGACGATTCTGGTTAACGGCCTGCCACTGGTGCAGGTGGAGCTGAAGAAGCGTGGCGTGGCGATCCGCGAAGCTTTCAATCAGGTGCACCGCTACAGCAAGGAGAGCTTCAACACCGAGCATTCGCTGTTCAGGTATCTGCAGCTTTTTGTGATCTCCAATGGCACCGATACGCGCTACTTCGCCAACACCACGCAGCGCAACAAGCACAGTTTCGACTTCACCATGAACTGGGCGCAGGCCGACAACAGCCCGATCAAGGATTTGAAGGACTTCACCGCGACCTTCTTCCAAAAGCGCACCCTACTCGATGTACTGCTCACCTATTCGGTGTTCGACGTCAGCAACACCCTGCTGGTGATGCGCCCTTACCAGATTGCCGCCACCGAGCGCATCCTATGGAAGATCCGCAGTGCCTGGCAGGCCAAGCGCTGGAGCAGCACCGAGAGCGGCGGTTATATCTGGCACACTACCGGCTCGGGCAAGACGCTAACCAGCTTCAAGGCCGCGCGCCTGGCCACCGACCTGGAGTTCATCGACAAGGTGTTCTTCGTGGTGGATCGCAAGGATCTGGATTACCAGACCATGAAGGAGTACCAGCGTTTTTCACCCGACAGCGTCAATGGCTCGGAGAGCACGGCGGGCCTCAAACGAAACCTGGATAAGGACGACAACAAGATCATCGTCACCACCATCCAGAAGCTCAACAATCTGATGAAGAGCGAAGGCGACCTGCCGGTGTTCCACCAGCAGGTGGTGTTCATCTTCGACGAGTGCCACCGCAGCCAGTTTGGCGAGGCGCAGAAGAATCTTAAGAAGAAGTTCAAGCGCTTCTATCAGTTCGGTTTCACCGGCACGCCGATCTTCCCAAAAAATGCGCTGGGCGCCGACACAACCGCCAGCGTGTTTGGCCGCGAGCTGCATTCCTATGTAATCACCGATGCCATCCGTGATGAGAAGGTGCTCAAGTTCAAGGTGGACTACAACGATGTCCGTCCACAGTTCAAGGCTCTGGAAACCGAGCAGGACGAGAAGAAGCTCGGCGCCGCGGGGAACCGCCAGGCTTTGCTCCACCCCACGCGCATCCGAGAAATCTCGCAGTACCTGCTCACGCATTTTCGCCAAAAGACCCATCGTTTACAGGGAGCAAACAAGGGCTTCAATGCCATGTTCGCGGTGAGCAGCGTCGATGCTGCCAAGGCGTACTACGAGACGCTGCAGAAGCTGCAGGAAGGCAGCGACAAGCCGCTGCGCATTGCCACCATTTTCTCCTTCGCCCCCAATGAAGAACAAGACGCCATTGGCGACATCGTCGATGAGAGCTTCGAAGTGTCGGCGATGGACAGCACCGCTAAAGAGTTCCTGAGCTCGGCGATTGCTGACTACAACGCGCTGTTCAAAAGCAGTTTCGGCGTGGACAGCAAGGGCTTCCAGAACTACTACCGCGACCTGGCCAAGCGTGTGAAGGATCAGGAAATCGACCTACTGATCGTGGTCGGCATGTTCCTGACCGGCTTCGATGCGCCAACCCTCAACACACTGTTCGTCGACAAAAACCTGCGCTATCACGGCCTGATCCAAGCCTATTCACGCACCAACCGCATCGTCGATGCCACCAAGACTTTCGGCAATATCGTCACCTTCCGCGATCTGGAGCAGGCTACGGTCGACGCCATCAAGCTGTTTGGCGACAAGAACACGCGCAATGTAGTGCTGGAAAAAAGTTATAAGGAGTACATGGAGGGCTTCACCGACACGCTGACCGGCGAGGCGCGGCGTGGGTTCATGGATGTGGTGACGGAGCTGGAGCAACGTTTTCCCGACCCGGCCAACATAATCAAGGAATCGGAGAAGAAAGCCTTCGCCAAGTTGTTCGGCGAGTACCTACGTGTGGAAAACGTGCTGCAGAACTACGACGAGTTTGCGGCGCTGAAGGCGCTGCAAACGGTCGATATCAGCGACACGATGGCCGTGGAAGCATTTAAGCTCGAACACCACCTGGATGACGAGAAGCTAGCCGAGCTGCAGACCATCCGCCTGCCTGCCGAGCGCAAGGTGCAGGACTATCGCTCCACCTACAATGACATCCGCGATTGGCTGAGGCGCGAGAAAGCGGGTAACGAAGCAAGCGAGTCCACTATCGACTGGGACGATGTGGTGTTCGAGGTGGACCTGCTCAAGTCCCAGGAAATCAACCTGGATTACATCCTTGAGCTGATCTTCGAGAAGAATAAGAAGGTCAAGGACAAGGCGGCACTGGTTGAGGAGATGCGCCGGGTGATTCGCGCTAGCCTGGGCAATCGCGCC
>NZ_JAOSHO010000486.1 GCF_025917275.1 Pseudomonas agronomica
AGGGATTTGTGGTGACTTTGGAACTTCATCACTAAATTGCCCTAGTACATTCATCACCACAATCCGGCCCTCTTAGACTGCGCCCAACACATCTGCTCGGGACGCGGTCATGACAGGGTTGCAGCTTCAGGACATTTTCCTCGCTCGCCAGCGCATCGAGTCGCAGGTCAGGCGCACGCCCATGGAGCATTCCCCCAGCCTGTCGCGACTGATGGGGGTGCCGGTGTACCTCAAGCTGGAAGCCCTGCAAATCACCGGCAGCTTCAAGCTGCGTGGGGCGAGCAATGCCGTCGCGCAACTCAGCCCCGAGCAGAAGGCGCGCGGTGTGGTCACGGCTTCGACTGGCAATCATGGCCGGGCGCTCGCTTATGCCGCCTCGCAGCAGGGCGTCCGGGCGATGGTCTGCCTGTCGAACCTGGTGCCGGCCAACAAGGTGCAGGCGATTCGCGATTTGGGCGCCGAGGTGTGCATCGTCGGCCAGTCCCAGGACGATGCCCAGCGCGAAGCCGAACGTATCGCGAGCGAGCAGGGCGCGACTTTCCTGCCGCCCTTCGATCATCCGGCGATCATCGCCGGCCAAGGCACCCTCGGCCTGGAAATCCTCGAACAGCAACCGGACGTGGCCCAGGTTCTCGTTCCGTTGTCCGGTGGTGGCCTGTTCGCCGGCGTTGCCCTGGCCCTGAAAAGTGCCAACCCGACGATTCAGGTCCACGGCATCAGCATGGCCCGAGGCGCGGCGATGCACGCCAGCCTCGCCGCTGGCCAGCCAGCGGAAATCGAAGAGCTGCCGACCCTGGCCGACTCCCTCGGCGGCGGCATCGGCCTGGACAACCGCTACACCTTCGCCATGACCCGGCAGTTGATCGATGACCTGCACCTACTCTCGGAAGCCTCCATCGCCAATGCCATCCGCCATGCCTATCACCACGAACGCCTGGTGCTCGAAGGCGCCGCCGTGGTCGGCATCGCGGCGTTGCTCGATGGCCTGGTCGAGCCGCGCGGCCCCATCGTCCTCGTGGTCAGCGGGCGCAACGTCGACACCGAACACCATGCCCGCGTGATCGCTGGCGACAACGCCTGATACCCCTTAACGGAGCCTGCCATGAGTGAAGTCACCCTATTGAGCGAAGCCGACCTGCGCAGCTGCGTGGCCCTCGACCTGGCCAGTGTCGATGCCGTCGAGCAAGCGTTCGTGCTGTTGGCCACCGCCGCGGTGGCGATGCCACCGATCCTGCGATTGGACATCCCCGAGTACAACGGTGAAGTGGATGTGAAGACCGCTTACCTGCCGGGCCTGGAACGCTTCGCCATCAAGGTCAGCCCGGGATTTTTCGACAACCCCAAGCTCGGCCTGCCCAGCCTGAACGGCATGATGATGCTGCTCTCGGCACGCACCGGCCTGCTGGACGCGTTGTTGCTGGACAACGGTTACCTCACCGCCGTGCGCACCGCCGCGGCTGGGGCGGTGGCGGCGCGTTGCCTGTCCCGCGAGGACAGCCACAGCGTGGCGCTGATCGGCGCCGGTGAGCAGGCGGCGTTGCAACTCCGGGCACTGCGGCTGGTGCGGCCGATCGACGAGGTGCGGGTCTGGGCGCGGGACGCGCAAAAGGCCCGGGCGTTCAGTGCCGAACTGGCTCGTGACACCGGGCTTGCCGTTACGCCATGCGCCTCCATCGATGAAGCGGTGGAGGGCGTGGATATTGCGATCACTTGCACCCCCAGTCGCGAGCCGTTGATCGAAGCCCGCCATTTGCATCCGGGCCTGCACATCACCGCGATGGGCTCGGACGCGGAGCACAAGAACGAAATCTCCCCGCAAGCCTTGGCGGCCGTCGATTGCTATGTCGCCGACCGCTTGAGCCAGACCCGTGTACTGGGTGAGCTGCACCACGCGTTGGCGGCCGGCACCGTTCGAGACGATCCGGCGCTGATGGAACTGGGACACGTGTTGGCGGGGCAGCGAATCGGGCGTTCCGATGCGGCGCAAGTGACTCTGTGCGACCTCACCGGCACCGGCGCCCAGGACACCGCTATCGCCAACCTCGCCTTCGAGCGGGCGCGGGTGGCGGGCAAGGGCTTTGCGTTCGGCCGCTAGATCCGTTTTCTCATGATTCATTGAACAGAGGGCAGGTGGATGTCAGAGATAGTCGTCAATCTTCCGTTCCAGCGGGAGGAATACGCCCAGCGCCTGGCAAAGGTCCGCGTGGCCATGCAGGCCCAGGGCCTGGAGCTGCTGCTGGTCACCGATCCGTCGAACATGGCCTGGCTCACCGGCTACGACGGGTGGTCGTTCTATGTGCATCAATGCGTGCTGTTGGCGCTGGACGGCGAACCCGTGTGGTTCGGTCGCGGCCAGGATGCCAACGGTGCCAGGCGCACGGTGTTCATGCAGGCCGACAATATCGTCGGTTACCCGGACATCTACGTGCAGTCCCGCGAGCGCCATCCCATGGACTACCTGTCCCGCGAGGTGATCATCGCCCGTGGCTGGGGCGCCCTGACCATCGGCGTGGAAATGGACAACTACTACTTCAGCGCCGCCGCGTACCTGTCCCTGCAAAAGCACCTGCCCGAGGCGAGACTGGTCGATGCGGTGGGCCTGGTGAACTGGCAGCGCGCGGTCAAGTCGCCCCAGGAAATCGCCTACATGCGCATCGCGGCGCGCATCGTCGAGAACATGCATGGCCGGATCCTCGAACGGATCGAACCGGGCATGCGCAAGAACGAACTGGTGGCCGAGATCTACAGCAGCGGCATCCTCGGTGCCGACGGCCACGGCGGCGACTACCCGGCCATCGTGCCGCTGTTGCCCACCGGGGCCGACGCCAGCGCGCCGCACCTGACCTGGGACGATTCGCCGTTCGAACGGGGCGCCGGCACGTTCTTTGAAATCGCCGGTTGCTACAAGCGTTACCACTGCCCGCTGTCGCGCACGATTTACCTGGGCAAGCCGCCGCAACATTTCCTCGACGGTGAAAAGGCCGTGGTCGAGGGCATCGCCGCTGGCCTGGACGCGGCCAAGCCGGGCAACACCACAGGCGACATCGCCGTGGCGTTTTTCAAGGTGCTGGAGAAATTCGGCATCCACAAGGACAGCCGTTGCGGCTACCCCATCGGTATCAGTTATCCACCGGATTGGGGCGAGCGCACCATGAGCCTGCGTCCCGGTGACAACAGCGTGTTGCAACCGGGCATGACCTTCCACTTCATGCCGGGGCTGTGGATGGACGATTGGGGCCTGGAAATCACCGAGAGCATCTTGATCACCGAGACCGGCGTCGAGACGCTGTGCAACGTGCCTCGTCAACTGTTCGTGAAGGATTGAGCCATGCCTGAATTGCCCGATAATCCCATCAGCGCCACGGTGGATTTCAGCCGCGAGGGCGTGC
This sequence comes from Pseudomonas agronomica, assembly GCF_025917275.1. Taxonomy (GTDB): domain Bacteria; phylum Pseudomonadota; class Gammaproteobacteria; order Pseudomonadales; family Pseudomonadaceae; genus Aquipseudomonas; species Aquipseudomonas agronomica. The sequence goes on from NZ_JAOSHO010000486.1 coordinate 3,390, forward strand.
AGCACGGTTTTCTCAAGCTGCCGTATTCGCGGGACGATTCGGCCTGGGGCGCGGTGATGATTCCCATCACCGTGATCCAGCGCGGCAGTGGCCCGACCGCGTTGCTCAGCGGAGGCAACCATGGCGATGAATACGAAGGTCCGGTGGCGCTGAGCAAGCTGGCCCAGCAGCTGACCGCCGAAGAGGTCAGCGGGCGGGTGATCGTCGTGCCGTTCATGAACACCCCGGCCTTCCATGCCGGGCGCCGGACCTCGCCGATCGACAAGGGCAAC
>NZ_JAOSHO010000487.1 GCF_025917275.1 Pseudomonas agronomica
TCGTCGCGGCGATCCGGGCCTGTTGCTGGGCCAGGCGCCAATGCTCGATGCGCCGGGGCTGGCCGTTGAGGGGAAAGGTCGCGATATCGCCCACGGCCCAGACGCCGTCGACCACTCGCATGCCGTCATCGACGATCAACGATTCATCTTTTTCCCGTGGCAGGTTGGCGAACGGCGCCGTGGCCGGGCGCACGCCGACGCCGACAATGACCAGGTCCGCCGCGAAGCGCTCGCCATTATCCAGCACCACGGCTTCGACCTTGCCCGTGCCTTCGATTCGCGCCGCCTCGCCTTCGCTGTGATAAACCACGCCATTTGCCCTGTGCCTTGCCAGGATTGCCTTGCCGACGCTGTCGCCGAACTGCTTGGCGAACGGCACCGGATGACGGGCCAGGACGGTGACGCTCAGCTCGCGTTTGCGCAGGGAGGAGGCAACTTCCATGGCGATGAAACTGTCGCCGATGATCACCGCCTGTTGCCCCGGCTGGGTACGGTCGAGGATCTGCCGGCTGTCGGCCAGGGAGCGCAGGGTGAAAACATTCGGCAGGTCGAGCCCTGACAAGGCGGGCGTCTTGGGCACACCTCCGGTGGCGAGGAGCACCGCGTCGTAGCTCAACGTTTCGCCGTTGGCGAGGCGGATCTGGCGCGCATCCATATCAAGGTCCGTGACCTCGCCATGGCGCCGTTCGATGCGCTGCTGGATGAAATAAGTTTCATCGCGCAGGGGCGGGGTTTTGTCCGCCGCCATGTCGCCAGCCAGAACATATTTGCTTAAAACGGTGCGGTCATAACCGGCCTCGGCTTCCCGATCAATCATCAGGATCCGGCCACCGAAACCCTTCTCGCGTAGCGCCGCCGCGCACGCCGTACCGGCGGCTCCGGCGCCAATGATGGCGAAGGTACGCGGGTCATCGGCCGGCGGGATTTTTTCAGCCGGCAGGGGTTGATCATCGACCCAGACTTCTTCGCCGCGCACCTCGACGTGATAACGCGCCAGGCTGTCGAGGGCCGGCGGCTCGCACAGCGCGCCATCTTCGGCGCGAAATGCCGCTTTGTGCCATGGGCAGATCAGCCTGCCATGGCACACCGCACCCTTGGCCAGGGGCGCCCCGGCGTGAGGGCATTTGCCTTGGAATGCCCGCACCTGGCCACCGGCCCGTAGCAGCAGGATGGGCGATTCATTGAGGGTGACTTCGAGGCCGCGGTCTTCTCGCACATCGGCGAGGCGGGCGACTTGATGCATGGGCATGGTCGTTCTCCGGCAGGCGTTTCCCGTTGGAGTCGAGCGATTGGAGCGAGGTTCAGCGTAATTGTCACTGCAACCAGACCGGCGCTGCGGCTATAGTTCGCAGGCCGTCCATGGCCTGAACCGCATTCAAGGTGCCCGGTATGACCCGACTGACTTCCCTTTCCTCCTGGCTCGCGGCCGTTACCCTCGTGCTGTGCGCACAAGGGGTCCAGGCCGAAGAGCGTTTTACCCTGAGCATTCCCGGTGTGTCGGACGACCGCCTCTTCACCGCAGCGGCCGCCAGTGACGCCAACAAATGCGGTGGCAAGAATGTTTCCCCGGCCCTGAGCTGGAACGCGGGCCCACCTGGCACCCTCAGCTACGCCATCGTCATGCTCGACCCTGATGGTCAGCGGGGGCAGGGTGTCGATCATTGGATTCATTATGGAATCAAGGCCAACACCCGGCAGATTCCAGCCGGCGCGGGCACGAAATCCTCGCTGGAAGGCATGAGCGGTCTCAACAGCAAGAACACCCCTGGCTACATCGGCCCGTGCCCGCCCATTGGCGACAGCGCCCACCATTACCTGATCCAGATCTTCGCCCTGGACCTGCCGCCCGAAGCCCTGCCCGCCGGCCTGACTCGCACCCAACTGATGGAAAAACTCAACGGTCATGTATTGCGCAACAGCAGCGTAGTGCGCCGCTACCACCGTTGATCTTGCATAAACCCGTGGCGAGGGAGCTCGCTCCCGCGGGGCTGCACAGCAGCCCCAATCGTCACGGAAGTTGGCATCCAGCGCCAAAAGCGAGCACTATCGGCCCGTGTTCACTCATGCCGGAGGATGGCGATGACGCAGAAAACCGACGGCATCGCCCGCCTCAAGAACTGCCCCACCAAGGGCGACGAGATACGCCGGGCCATCGCCCAGAGTCGCAAGGATTTCCTGCCTGCTGACGAGGCCGCAGACGCCGAGCCAGGTCAACCGTCGGCGCAGCCCGTGGACAAAGGTCCTGCTGCTTGAGCCGTCGCTTCTTCCATTATTTTTTCAAACTTGCCTATGACTGCCTCGACTCATCTGCCAGACGCGCGGTTCAGCCGATCCGACTACAAGACCCTGGGCCTCGCTGCCCTCGGCGGTGCGCTGGAAATCTATGATTTCATCATTTTCGTCTTCTTCGCCCTGACCCTCAGCCAACTGTTCTTCCCGCCGGAAATGCCCGAGTGGCTGCGCTTGCTGCAAAGCTTCGGAATTTTCGCCACGGGTTATCTGGCGCGGCCCTTGGGCGGGATTCTCATGGCGCACTTCGCTGATCGCCTGGGGCGCAAGCGGGTGTTCAGCTTGAGCATCCTCATGATGGCGTTGCCGTGCCTGCTCATCGGCGTGATGCCGACCTACGCGCAGATCGGCTATTTCGCCCCGTTGCTGTTGCTGGCGTTGCGGATACTGCAAGGCGCGGCGGTGGGCGGCGAAGTGCCCAGTGCCTGGGTCTTTGTCGCTGAACATGCGCCGCTGCGACATCGTGGCTATGCCCTGGGATTTCTCCAGGCGGGCCTGACCTTCGGCTATTTGCTCGGCGCCCTGACTGCCACCGCGCTGGCGCGGATTTATACCCCGACGGAAATCCTCGACTACGCCTGGCGCCTGCCGTTCCTGTTGGGCGGTGTCTTCGGCGTGATTGGCGTCTGGCTGCGCCGCTGGCTCAGCGAAACGCCGATCTTCATGGCGCTGCAAGCCAATCGTGAGGGGGCGGCGGAATTACCGCTGCGTACGGTCCTGCGCGACCATCGCCACGCCTTGCTGCCCGCCGCGATTCTCACCTGCGTGCTGACCTCCGCCGTGGTCGTGTTCGTCGTCATCACCCCGACCGTGATGCAAAAAAGCTTCGGGTTGACCCCCAGCCACACCTTCGCCCTGAGCAGCCTCGGCATCGTTTTCCTGAACATCGGCTGCGTCCTCGCCGGCCTCATCGTCGACCGCATCGGCGCCTGGCGCACCGTCATGCTCTACAGCCTGCTGCTGCCCCTGGGCATCGGCGTGCTCTACGCCGGCCTGATCAGCGGCAGTGCCTGGTTGGGCCTGGCCTATGCCGTGGCGGGCCTGGGCTGCGGCGTGGTTGGCGCGGTGCCGTCGGTGATGGTCAGCCTGTTTCCGCCGAAGATTCGCGTGTCCGGCATCTCGTTCACCTACAACATCGCCTATGCGCTATGGGCCAGCATGACGCCGCTGGTGCTGATTGCATTGGTGCCGTGGAGCCCGTGGGTGTGCGTCGGGTATTGCGTGGTGATGGGGGCGGTGGGCGTCGGCGCGGCGGCGTATTTTCCGGGGCGGCATGGGAAGGCCGCGCAGCCGTCATTGGCCTGTGAATCCTAACCCTGCGCGTAGACAGCAATACGGTACAAGGTTGGAATGATCCGTGGCGAGGG
>NZ_JAOSHO010000488.1 GCF_025917275.1 Pseudomonas agronomica
GCTCCCGCAGGGAACCGGTTGATCACAGGATTTGCTCAGGCCGGCTCCATTTCCCTTGGTCCTGCAACCGCCGCCACCTCGAACCGGTCCGCGAGGAACGGCGTGATGTCCAGCGGCAACGGCTCATCATTGACCAGTTTATCCAGCAACACCCCGGTGATGGCCGAGGTGAGGATGCCGGTACGGAAATGCCCGCAGGCGTTGAGGTAGCCTTCCACGCCGCGCATCGGCCCGAGGATTGGCAGCTCATCGGGTGAGCCGGGACGCAGCCCGGCCCAGGTACGCTTGAGGTTGATGTCGGCCAGTTGCGGAATACAACGCATCGCGCCTTGCACCAGCCCTTCGATCTCCGGGTAAGTGGTGGTCACGTCGAACCCCTTGTCCTCCGTGGTGCTGCCAATCAGGATTTCGCCGTTGTCTTTCTGCGCCACGTAGCAATCGCTGGTGGTCAGGCAGCCGTTGAGGAGCTTGGGCATGCGTTCGGTCAGCAGGATCTGGCCCTTGACTGGCTTGACCGGAATCCGCACGCCCGTGGCCTGCTCGCTGAGGTCCGCCGCCCAGGCACCGGCGGCATTGATCAGGGTCCGGCAATTGAATGTCCCGGCTTCGGCAGTCTGCACGCCTGTTACCCGCGTGCCGCTGCGCAAGACTTCGGTCACATGGGTATTGAAATACAGGTCGACGCCGTTCTGCCGGGCGCCCTCGGTGTAGGCATCGGCGAGGCGGAACGGGCTGACCTGGTGATCGCAAAGAAACTCCAGCGCGCCGAGGGCCTCATGGCTCACATTTGGCTCTGCCTCGCGCAAGGCCGCCTGGTCGAGCCAACGCACCTGATCGGCCAGATGGGGAATGCAGGCAGCGATGTGCTCGGCATACGAGCGGTCCTCATCGTCATAGATCACGAACTTCAGCCCGGTCTCTTCGAACTTGAAATCCATGCCGTGGCGCTCAAGCAACTCGCGGTGCAGTTGCGGGTACATCGCGTTGGACTGCAAGGCGAACTCAAAAAACGAGTCGGGCAGGATGTGCGGCGTGCTCGCATCCACCGCCACGGCGGCACCCTGGGCCTGGCGCTGGCGATTGGCCGACATCATGCGAAAGAAAATCACCCCGCAACCCAGCCCCACCGATTCGCCAATGGCCCACAAGCCGCCCGCCGAGGCACGGGTGGCGTTGCCGGGGCGCTTGGCGTCGATCAGGGCGATCTTCAAATGGCTGCGCTTGGACAGCTGATAGGCACAGGAAGCGCCGATCACACCGCCGCCGGCGATCACCACGTCATAGTGCTTGGTCATGGGAAGCGGCCTCCGTGCTTACATTCTGAAAGGCTGAGAAAGGAATCGGGTCGATGGGAAACCGCGGCCGCAACCAGCCCACATCGGCGCGTCCGGTGGCCTCGCGCAACCGGTCGCTGCAGTAACCGACGCACATCCGCCCTTGGCAATCACCCATGCTGACGCGGGTGCGCATTTTCAGGCTGGCCATGTCTTGCACACCCTGCTCCAGGGCCCGGTCGATGTCGGCGCGGGTGGCGTGCTCGCAGCGGCAGATCACCGTCTCGGCGGTGGGCAGCGCCGTTTGCCCCGCGCCGCGCCGGGTATAGCGATCGACGGCGGCGCGAAAGCGAATGATCCGCTCCAGCTGGGCCTGATAGTGCCCGCGACGGTCAAGGGCTGTCGGCTCATCCAGGACATTGCGCTGCATCAGCACCGACAGCGCGGCAATACGCCCGCTCAGCATGGCGGCTTCACCTCCGCGTATCCCGCCCATGTCGCCCGCCAGGTGGATATGCGCCTCGCTGCTGCGTTGCCAGGCATCGGACACCGCACGTAGATAACCGTCTTCGCTGAAGCCATGTTCCAGGCCCATCTGCTGGCTCAACTGGGTGCGCGGGATAAACCCGTAGCCAACCGCCAGCGTTTGGGCCGGCACCCGTTCGGCGCGCTCGAGGTCCGGCGTCCAATCGGCGGAGTACGGTGCGACGGTCACGCCGCTCAACTCGCCCTCGCCCTCGGCTCGCACCACTCCCCAGCCATAACGCACCGGAATGCGATGCCGCTTGAGGTACGCGAGCATGCCCAGGCCATCGAGGAACAGCTGCGGCTTGTTCAGCAACGCCAGGCTCTCCTTGGCGATCCGGCCGAACGCACAGGCCTCGTAGACGCCCGCCACGGTGACACCCGAGGCATGTAGCTGGCAGGCCACCAACGGCAGCAGCGGCCCCGTGCCGGCAATCACCACCGGGCTTGGTGGCCTGACCACGCCGCTCTTGATCTGCAATTGCAAGCCACCGAGCATCATCACACCCGGCAGCGTCCAGCCAGGAAACGGCACGCTGCGTTCATGGCAACCGGCCGCGAGGATCAGTTGGGAGTAGAGGACCTCGCGCAAGCGCTCGTCGGCATCCAGCAGCATCAGGGCCCGGAACCCTTCGGCGCCGATGACCCGACTGCCCAGTCGCACGTCGATCAGGCCAGCATGGCGCTGGAATTCACCGTGGAGTTTTTCAAGGGCTTCGCTGTAGCGCGGCCCCAGGTAATCCAGGCGTACCCCATCGCGCAAAGGCCCGCGATACACCACGCCACCCAGGCGCGGCGCCTCTTCGAGCAAGGTGCAGCGCACGCCACGGGCGGCCAGCTCAATGGCCGCCGCCATACCTGCCGGGCCGCCGCCGACAATCACCGGATCGTGTTTCATAGTGCCTCCGTTTCGGCAATGCGGTTGGTCCGGGTTTCGATGTGCATGCCGGGGCGCACCAGGGTCTGGCAGGCGCGGCGCTTGTGGCGACCGTCGATCTTGACCAGGCAGCATTGGCACACGCCCATGCCGCAATAGGCACCGCTGATCTGGTCATGATCGTTGCGCGCGACCTGGCGCTGGCCCAGCGCCTGGATGACGGTGAGCACGGTTTCGCCCTGGGCGGCGTTGACAGCCTGGCCGTCCAGGTGCACGGTCATGTCGGCCTGTTCCAGGGGTTGGATATCAAATGGTCGATGTATGAGATCTTGAGGTTGCATCATGCAGCTCTTCCTTGAAAGTTCGGTCGGTCCCGGATCCTTGCGGCACGCCACTCTTTGCCTTGCATCAATGCCCATCGGCGACAGCGCGCCAGAACAGGGCAGCGAGCGCAGCATGATGGTGCGCAGCGCAATGATGTTAGGGAATATTTGTGACGAAGTGTTGATCCAGGCCAGTAAAGGCGCAGGCTGGTGTCGATGAACTTTGTTTCAGAAAGCCGACAGGTATTCTTTGGCAAAATGCTGCGCAGTCGCTCCAACTTCCCCACACGGTACTGCTCATGAACCGCATCCTGACCATCGAAGACGACGCCGTGACCGCCCGTGAAATCGTCGCCGAACTGACCCGCAACGGCCTGGATGTCGACTGGGTCGACAACGGCCGCGAGGGTCTGGAACGCGCCGTCAGCGGCGACTACGACCTGATTACCCTGGATCGCATGCTGCCCGAGCTGGATGGGCTGGTGATCGTCACACAACTGCGTAGCATGGGCGTGGCCACGCCGATCCTGATGATCAGCGCCCTCTCCGATGTCGACGAACGTGTCCGTGGTCTACGGGCAGGCGGCGACGATTACCTGACCAAACCCTTCGCCACCGACGAAATGGCCGCCCGGGTCGAAGTG
>NZ_JAOSHO010000489.1 GCF_025917275.1 Pseudomonas agronomica
TGCAGGCGCCGCGGTCTATCTGTCCGGCGCTATCAACTCACACAACCGCGCCGTCGCCTCGATCATCTGTCCACTGGGCCGCTCCAGCCCCTTGTCATTGACCAACAGCAGCCGCCCCTGCGCCACCGGCCAGGTTTTCCAGGCGTCCAGCTGCGCCTGGTCCGTGGCCAGGATCATCTGCGGCTTGCGCTGCAACACCGACTCCACGCTCACCTGCGGTGCCGGCAGAGCAAGGTCGGCAAAAACGTTGTGGGCGCCGCACACGGCCAGCGCGTCACTGATAATCTGCCCACCCCCGACGGTGTACAGCGGCCGGTCCCAGACCTGATAGAACACCGGCACTGGCGTGTCCCGGCGATAGCGTTGTCGCAGCGCCTCAAGACGTGCGCGCAACTGCGCCGCGCGCTGCACGCCCCGTTCCGGGCGGCCGAGCTGCGTGGCGATGTCTTCGATTTGCGTGATGAGTTGATCGAGGCTATGGGGTTCGGCGACGTAGGTCGCAATGCCCAGTCGCTTGAGTTGCTCGCGCTGCACCGGGCCCACGCTGCCCGGCCAGAGCAGGAGCAGATCAGGCTTGAGGCTGAGCAAACGCTCCATGTCCAACTGGCCATAACGCCCAACCGAAGGAACATCCTTCAGGACCGGCGGACGTTCACCGCCATCCAGCACGCCCACCAGCAGGTCGGCGGAATCGAGTTCGACAAGGATTTCCGAGAGCGAGGGCGCCAGGCTGACCACACGGGGCGCCGCCACCGTCGAGGCGCTGGCGGCCAGCAGCAGGACCGCCAGCCAAAGACGCATCAACCGAGCTGACGCGGGATGCGATACAGGTAGAACAACACAGCGGTGGACAACGCCAGGAGCATCAGCGGCACCGCTTCGAGGCCGACGAACACTGCCAAGGCGCCAATCCAGGCCGGCAGGCCTGCCACCAGGAAGGCTGCGCGACGCCGCGCCGCCAGGGTGATCCAGGCTTGGGGTTCTTCAGGTGTATCGAGGGACTTTTGCGTGGCGATCAGGGCGTTTTTATAGCCGCCGAAGAACCGCAGGCTGACAAACATCGACGCCACGCCTGCAATGAACAGCGGCATCGCCAGCACTGGCAGAATAGCCTCGCCCTGGCCAAATACCGCGTTGATCACAAACAGCGGCAGCAAGGCCAGCGCCAGGTACTGCCACCAACTGACGGCCAGGCGCCGCCGGACTTGGCCGCGCGTCACGCCCGGTCGACCTCGCCCTGGTGCTCGTTGCCCATCATGTGGTCGAGCTTGCTGGCCTTGGTTGCCAGATAGAGTTTGTTGTGCGGGTTGTGACCGGTGTGCAGCGGCACGCGCTCGGCCACCACGATACCCATGTCGGTCAACGCCTTGACCTTGCGCGGGTTGTTGGTCATCAACCGCAAGGACTTGATACCCAGGTGCTCCAGCATCGGCAGGCAGATGCTGTAGTCGCGCAAATCGGCGGCAAAACCGAGGCGCTCGTTGGCTTCCACCGTGTCCGCACCGCCGTCTTGCAATTCATAGGCGCGGATCTTGTTCAGCAGGCCAATGCCACGCCCTTCCTGGCGCAGGTACAGCAACACGCCACGGCCTTCACGGGCGATGGCCTGCAAGGCGGCTTCAAGTTGCGAGCCGCAATCGCAACGCTGGCTGAACAGGGCATCGCCCGTCAGGCATTCGGAGTGCAGGCGGCCGAGTACCGGAGCGCCGTCGGCAAAATCACCCAGGCTCAGCACAACGTGCTCGCGACCGGTGGCTTCATCGAGAAAACCATGCATGGTGAATTGCGCAAAAGGCGTTGGCAGCTTGGAAGCGGCAACAAAAACGACAGGCACCGGTGTGCTCCTGATCTAGTACTGGAGATTCGCAGAGGCGGGCATTGTAACAGCACGATCCGATGGACGCTTAGGCTGAATTATCGCGCATAACGATCGAAAAGTTTGATCACGGCTTCGGTGGTTTGCCGTTTTCATCAAACGGATAGGGTTGCTTCCAGCGTTCGAAAATCGGCTTCAACTCACCGCTCTTCACCAGCACTTCCATGCGTCGATCGAACAACGCACGCAACGCACGGCCGTTTTCGTTGTTGGCAAAGCCCAGGTACAACGGCAGGTTGATCAGCGGCGAGAGCTTGTATTGCTTGGGATCGTCGGCCTTGGCGAGCACATCCTGGATCTCCATCAACGCATCGATGTAAAAATCGGCGCGATCATGGGCGAGCATCGGCAAGATACCCACGGCGCGGTGAATTTCATTGAAACGCCGGATATTGGGCAGGTAGTTGTTGTATTCGTAACCGCGCATCCATACCAGCCGATAATTGCCAATCGTCGCCAGGGTCGGTGACGGCTTGGAGGCCAGTCCGAGGGCATAGATATGATCGACATCGTAGTGCCAATGCGGGTAAAGCAGCCCTTCGGTTTCATCGCGGTAGGCGCCGACCTGGGCGTCCATCTCCCCGCGCTGCACCAACCCGATCGAACGGGTGTAGGGCACCGTACGGGTCTCCAGCTTGACGCCTTCAGGCTCGAACACTGCACGCAAGATGTCCCAGCCCATGCCCTGGCCATCGGCCTGGGTGTAATCGGACCACTCTTCGCTGGCCGCACGGATCTTGCCGGGCAGCGGCGCCGATTCCGCCGCCGGAACCCCGAGCAGCGCCCCTAAACACAGCAATAGCAGTAGTGCGCGGCTTACGCCCATGCCTGGTTCCCTCAGGTAAAACACCACACCAACCCTTGCATTGCGAGCCAGGCAAACACCCCGGCCAGTACATCGTCGAGCATGATGCCGACACCCCCGTGTACATGCCTGTCGATCCAGCGGATAGGCCATGGCTTGAGGATATCGAAGAAGCGGAACACCAGGAAACCCGCCAGCAACCAGTACCAGCCTTCCGGCACCAGCCACAGGGTAATCCACATGCCGACCATTTCGTCCCAGACGATGCCTTCATGGTCATGCACCCGCAGGTCATCCGCCACCTTGCCACACAGCCAGAAGCCGAACAGCATGGTGATGCCGAGCATCAGCCAGTAGCCCCAATCCGGCAACATCTGCCACACCGGTATGAAGGGTAGCGCAACCAGCGAGCCCCAGGTGCCCGGTGCTTTAGGCAAAGTACCTGAACCGAAGCCAAAAGCCATGAAATGCCAGGGATTGCGCCACACCGAAGGCGGGACAAACTCGGCCGGAACCTGATTGGGATGATCTGTCACGGTGTCTCCCGAAAATGTTGATAGCCCCGTATCTGCGGGGTGATGTCGCGCCCAAGGCTGTCCACCAGCGCGACGCCGTGCCCGATGCTGACCTCGCCGACCACATGGATCGGCCAACCTTCGGCCAGGAGCGCCGATAATCGGACCGGCGGCAGGGTAAACAACAACACGTAGTCGTCGCCACCACTCAGTGCCGCCTGTTGGGCGCTCGGCTGGCCGAGCAATGCCACCAGAGCGTTGGACAGCGGCAGTCGGTCCCGTTCAACAGTCAGTGCCACATCCGACGCCTGCGCGATATGTCCGCAATCGGCCAGCAAGCCATCGGAAATATCCATCGCCGCACTGGCCTTGCCCCGCAATGCCAGGCCGAGGTTGACCTGCGGCTGCGGTGACCAGTAATGCGCCAGCAGCGGCCCGGCGACCT
>NZ_JAOSHO010000049.1 GCF_025917275.1 Pseudomonas agronomica
GAAGCGAGGCTGCGATCTTTACCCAAACACTTTAGTCTCAAGCGAAAGATAAAAAGGTCAAAAGATCGTCCGAACGCGGCCCGAGCCTTCGCCGGCTCCTACAAAGCCGAGAGGGAGCAAGCACCCTCGCCACGGGTGCATCATTCTTCCGGATGCCCCGCTTCCACGTCCTACCTGTAAGTTCTGACAGTAGACGACGACTTCCCAGCGATTGACCATTCACCCCAACGGCTCACTCGTCACGGAAGGTGCTTATGTTGACCCGGCGCGATCTGGTTGGTTTTGCTTCGCTTTTTGGGGTATTGGAGGCATTCAAGGTTGTCGATACGGCTGCCAGGCAGCCCTCGCCAAGCGGATCGAGGGGTTGACGCCATGGACCGGACTCGCCTGGCCTCGGCAACCCTTCTGGGTACCTTGATCCTCTTCACATGGCTTGAGTCGATGCCCCACGCCGATGAACGATCGCAGAAACTACAAGACGCGGCATTCAAGGAACCGGAACAAGCTGTAGCCCGTCGTCAGGTTCAGCAAGAAATACAAAGCGACCGCCACCCATCCAGGCGAATTCAACGCATCGCCGATCGAGCCGATGCCATAGCTCGCAACGCCCATCGAGCAATGGAACAGCAGATAGCCGCGCCATGACTTCCCAGGCTCAAAGATATAAAGCGCCGTCACGTAAAACGAAAACACCGCAGCGACGCAAAACGCTGCGAAGTTACTGGTTGCCTGGGTCAGTCCAACGGCGCCATACAGCAGGAAAAAAACCTGACCATGAATCAACCCATTGACCAGGACGATCACCGTCAACGCAGAGAAACCCTTCATCGTATCTGCCTTGTCATTTACCGTTAGGGGTTTCCAAACTAGGCCAGGGTCTTACGGCGATCTACTGTCAGGTCTTACAGGTCGGGCACAGATTCCGACGGACGGTCGCTCTTATCCGGCGTGTCAGCGACAACGTTCGACATCGACAAACAAACACAACTTGGACACGACATCAGGATCGCCCTGGGGCTTTTTCATCGAGATATATCCGGTGTCGTGGATGACGAAGAGGTCATAAAAACGAGTGGAAACAATCGGCGAAAAATCCCCCCGTCGAATCGATGCAATCACCGTGGGATCCTTGGCCAGGTAGACGTTGGTCATGCCCGCTCGCGGCAAGCTTTCGGGAAGTAATACATACCCCACGCCCAGCACATATTGCTGAGCCGGCATCGCCGCGAACAAACCGCTGGCGGCCGGAAGCCAGTTGGCTTTCAATTCGGGAATCATGTAGATGCGATCCTTATCGCGCAGCGGCGAATGATCGATGTCGTAGGCCAGCGAGGTCAGCACAACTGCTTCCTGTTGTTTTTGAAGCGACAGGACACGCCCGTGTCCGAACGAAAACGACAACATCGCCAGTAATGGAATCAACAGGACAAAGCCCAAGCGTGCATGAAGGCGCATGAGTACTTGCAGACTCAGGAAAAACATCAGCAACAGCAACGCCGAAAAAGCCACCAGCGTCCTGGCCCCGTAGTTGAACTCGGCGAAGAACAGCGTGATGCCAGGAACGCAGAACAAGAGCACGGCAAGGGCCAGCAAATAACAAAACAACAGCGTTGCTTTTCGCCAGGAAGATTCCGCACGACGAACTAACCCGATGCCTCCCCACACGTACCCAACCAGCGTCAGCAACGCACCGCCCCACATCAATGCTTGGGCCCCTTCGGTAACCCAGCTATTGAACATGCGTGCCAGAAACGAAAGGCGATTTCCAATTTCCAGCAGGCTGCTGATGTCCAACGGCAACAACACCTGGCGCGCTCCCGTCATGAGTTGATAAGCCGTGAGGTAATAAACCGATACGCCGACACCGATTGCCACCAGCTTGCAGCCGATAAACCGCAACACTTGCTGCGAAGGCTTGCCCTGCCAAACCAGGCGGATCACCTCAACACAGCACATCGCGATAAAAAAACCGATAAGCACTTGGTAGATGGACAGCGCCAGCGCCAATAACAATGCCGGAACCAGGACGTTTCGCCAGGTCTTGTCAGATGACCAGTAAACGGCATAAATAAGCGCCGCCAATCCCAACGCCATGGCCGGCCCGTCATAGTGATAAGACAGGTTCTGCAGGAGGAAGGGGTTGTACCAGATGGGCAGGACGACCAGGCAATGAACTAACGCCGGCCGTTCGAAATAAAAAAAGGTCAACGATCTTAACGCAAGCGAAATAGCCGTCGTCGCGATAAACAATGGCAAGGGAAACAGATCCGCAGATGTCGAGCTGAACGAGAGGACGTTATAGAACCACTCGATGACAACTCGCCCCTCCTCGCGCCAACCTCCTCCCGCCACGAGCGCCCGCCAGTTGTCGTCGTTGTAGAAATAATCAGCCTGCACCAAGGGAAAGATGAAAAGAAAACTGGCCGCCAGGAAAAACAGCAGCACTTGCCGTGGCGTCAATGTTCTTGCCCACAGGGACTGGCTCACGATTCATCTCGCATCTTGGGTCGGCCGCCCTGGATCATTTCCTTGATGACATACCGGGGCCGATGCTTGGTCTCCAGATAAATCCGCCCGATGTATTCACCCAACACACCTATACCGATCAGTTGCACTCCGCCGAGGAACAAGATCGCAGTCATCAGCGATGGATAGCCTGGCAGGTCGCTTCCGAGGATCAACTTGGCCAGGATCAGATAGGCGGCATACAGCAGCGACATCAACGAAATGCAACTACCCACGTAAGTCCACAACCGCAACGGTACGGTGCTGAACGACGTGATGCCCTCAAGAGCCAGGTTCCACAACTTCCAGCCGTTGAACTTGCTGTTGCCCGCGGCTCGACCAGCACGGTCGTATTCGATGATGACCGTATTGAAACCGGCCCACGACAACACCCCTTTCATGAACAACTGATACTCGGGAAGCGTCTTGATGACTTCCACGACCTTGCGGTCCATCAAGCGAAAGTCGCCCACGTTCTGTTCGATATGGGGATAGGCAATGCGATTGAGCAAACGGTAGAACAGCGCCGCGCCTCGGCGCTTCAGGTAACTGTCGGACGAACGATCGCGACGCTTGGCCAGCACCACTTCGGCGCCTTCTTGCCACTGCTCGACCATACGCGGGATCACATCGATGGGGTCCTGCAGGTCCACGTCCATCGGGATGACCACGTCGCCGCTGGCGTGCTCGATGCCAGCGAACAAGGCCGGCTCCTTGCCAAAATTACGGGAGAAGTTGATCAGCACGACTTCGCTGTCCGTCAACGCTATCTGTCGGGCCAGGATAGCGGTCTGGTCGTTGCTGCCATCGTTGATGAAGACGATCTCGACACAATGATCCTTCAGTTGCGGATGCTGACGGACACTTTCGTAAAACAGACCGATGGCCTGTTCTTCGTTGTACACCGGGACAATCAGCGAGATTTTCATGGTCGACGTCCGCGAAACACGACGAACCGGGAAAACAGAAAACCAAGCACCAGGCTCAATAGCGAAAACGCCGCCACAGTCAGCAGGCCATGGAGGTGCCAGCGATCCCCCAGGTGGCCGACGATGAAACTGAGCGCGCCCATCACACACAGGAATAGCACATAACCCGGCACGGAGAGTTTGGCTTCAAAGGTGTAAAGCGCGTTGGCATAAAAAGAAAAGGAGGCGGCCACGCAGAAAGCGATGAAGTTACTCGTCGATTGATCGAGGCCGAACGCCACGCGCAGCACAAAGAAAATCTGCCAGTGGATCAGCGTATTGGCCAGCCCGACCAGGGAATAGCTGAAAAAGCCGCTCCATATCGCTTTCATAAGCCCTCCGACGGCCGTGCTGTCGGACAACGTTGAATCCAGGACACCGTCAGCACGCGGACTATCGTTAGAAGTAACAAGCGCTCCACAGTTCAGGAAAAAGAAAGCCCCGGTCGTGGACCGGGGCTCTGTTTTACATCGCTATCGACTCAGGAAACCGAACGCACCGAACCCCGCACATCCCCGGTCGGCTGCAGCTTGAAGGTGTAGAACAACACCGTCAGCAATACCAGGAACGCCGGGCCGATATACAGCGCCACGCGGGTATCGGGGAAGTACGCCATCAGGCCCACTACCAACACCAGGAAAGCGAGCGCCAGGTAGGAGCTGACCGGGTACAGCCACATCCGATACTTCAACGCCGCGCGCTCGGAAGCGCCCAGGCCTTTGCGGAACTTGAGTTGGGCCAGCAGGATCATGACCCAGGTCCAGATCGCGCCGAAGGTGGCGATGGAGGTCACCCAGACGAAGACTTTTTCCGGCACCAGGTAGTTGAGCAGCACGCCCAGCAGCAAGGCGGCGATGGACAGCAGCAGCGCGCGGCGTGGCACGCCGTTGCTGGAGGTCTTGGCGAAGCCGGCCGGGGCCTGGCCGTTTTGCGCCAGGCTGTAGAGCATGCGGCCGGTGCTGAAGATCCCGCCGTTGCAGGACGACAGCGCAGCGGTGATCACCACGAAGTTGATAATGCCGGCGGCAGTCTTGATGCCCAGGCGCTCGAAGGTCATCACGAACGGGCTGCCCTGGGTGCCGATTTCGTTCCACGGGTAGATCGACAGGATCACGAACAACGCGCCGACGTAGAACAGCAGGATCCGCCAGAACACCGAGCCGATGGCGTTGGGGATGGTTTTCTGCGGGTTGCGTGCTTCACCGGCGGTCAAGCCGATCATCTCCACGCCCAGGTAGGCGAACATGACCATTTGCAGGGACATCAACACGCCCGACACGCCGTTAGGCATGAAACCGCCGTGGGTCCAGAGGTTGGAAATACCCAGGGCCACGCCGTCGTTGCCGAATCCGAAGGCGATGATGCCGACGCCGCCGATGACCATGGCGATGATCGTCACGATCTTGATCAAGGCGAACCAGAATTCGAACTCACCGAAGGCCTTCACCGCGATCAGGTTGATCGAGCCCATGCTGACCAGTGCCGCCAAGGCCCAGATCCAGCGGGGCACATCGGGGAACCAGATGCCCATGTACACCGCCACCGCGGTGATTTCGGCCACGCAGGTCACCAGCCACAGGAACCAATAGTTCCAACCCGTCAGGAAGCCGGCCAGCGGGCCGAGGTAATCCTGGGCGTAGCGGCTGAACGAACCGGCCACGGGGTTGTGTACGGCCATCTCACCGAGGGCGCGCATGATCACCAGGATCGCCAGGCCACCGATAATGTAGGACAGCATGATCGCCGGGCCGGCCATTTCGATGGCCTTGGCCGAACCGAGGAACAGCCCGACACCGATGCAGGCGCCAAGCGCCATCAAGCGGATATGCCGCTCGCCGAGCTCACGTTTGAGCGGACCACCCTGCGCGGTCTCGCCATGGGGCAGATGATTGCCGACTGGCATAGGGATACAACCTCGTCTTGTTATTGGATTGGCCACCGAGTCTCCAAAGCCGCGGGCGGGTGGGCCTGCAAGCCTTGCCGAAACCGGGCCTGCCTTGTGGGCAGGCCGTCCTGTGGGACAACAACCTCAGGATCAGCGGATCGTGCAGTATAAAAAGCCGGGAACAGAAAGTTTCACTATAAAAGCAGGTTAATTCAGGGAATGCCTCAGCCGATGATGGCTTTATCAAGACGGATTATCTGAACCAAGGGCCTTTCAGAAGCGGCGTCGAGTATTGCACAGTGATGGTGCAGCGTCATGTCCTGGCAGACGGCGAAGGCTCTAGCACAAGTATTTCAGGATTTCACCGCCCCGTGGCGAGGGAGCAAGCTCCCTCGCCACGGAGGCCTCAGCGCTCAGGTTTTCAATGTCCACAATTTCCCCTCCCCCCACGCCAACCACCGTCTAAGCTTCAAGCAAGTCCGATCAATCTGCGTGAATGGATCAGTCGACTATGGGCGCTTTGTGGCAAACCGATTCGAATAAACCTGTGGTCCCGACTGAACGTATGGAAGAAGCGCCTTTACCCAAAAAAACTCGCCGCGCCCGGCATGGCTGGCGGGCGTTCTGGTTGTTGCTGCTGATCATCTTGGTGGTGGTCGGCCTGGCCGTGGCCAAGGAGATGCGCACCTCCCAGTTCCAGGCACGGGAGGTCAGCAAGTACGCCGCATCCTTGACCTATTCAGTGCAACCGGGTCCGAGCGACGCCATCGTCTATCCCGGCGCAGGCCCGTTCGACCAGCGCCTGGGCTACAGCTCGCTGGGGGATTTCCTGCCCCGGTTGATCAAGCGTGACTATGTGATCCAAGCCCAGGCCCGTTTTTCATCGGCCTTGATGGACTACGTCAGCAAGGGCCTGTTCGTGCCCTACGCGGAAAAGATCCAGGCCGGTCTAACCATCACCGATTGCCGTGCGGCGCCGGTGTATCAGTTCAAGTACCCGCAACAGTTGTATGCGAGTTTCGACGCGATTCCACCGGTGGTGGTGCAAAGCCTGTTGTTCATCGAGAACCGCTTTTTGCTCGACCCCAAGCAACCACTGGCCAACCCGGCGATAGACTGGCCGCGTTTTGGCATGGCGGCGTGGTCGCAAGTGGCTAAGCTGCTGAGCCTGCCGGGCCAGTCCGCGGGCGGCAGCACGCTGGCTACACAGCTTGAAAAATACAGGCACTCCCCGGAGGGCCTCACGGTGTCTGGCGCGGAGAAAATCCGCCAGATGATTTCCGCCAGCGTTCGGGCCTACCAGGCCGGACCGCAAACCCTCGAGTCCCGCCAGCGAATCATCCGCGACTACCTCAACAGCGTGCCGCTTTCCGCCGTGCCGGGGCACGGTGAAGTCCATGGCATGGCGGAAGGCTTGAGGGTCTGGTACGGCGCGGATTTCAATCGCGCCAATGAACGGTTGTTCAGCACCGCCAGCGACCCCAAGAGCCTCGCGGAAAAAGGCCTCGCCCTGCGGGAAATGCTCTCGTTGATGATCGCCCAGCGTCGCCCGTCCCATTACCTTGCGAAGGGCCATGACGAGCTCGCGAGCCTGACCGACAGCCACATCCGCTTGTTGGCGCAGAACGGTGTGATCGACGCCGCACTGTCCGAGGCCGCGCTGGCCAGCAAGGTCAGCTACCGCGACTGGGTCCAGGACCCGACCGTGCAGCCCAACGAAACGAACAAGGGCATCAGCGCCGCCCGCAGTCGCCTCGCCGCGCTGCTCAACCGTCCGCTGTACGACCTCGATCGCCTCGACCTTTCCGCCACCAGCACCTTGCAAAGCGACCTTCAGGCCCAAGCCACCGACTACCTCAAGCGATTGGCCGACCCGGCCTTTGCGACCGAGATCGGCCTGATGGGCGAACGCCTGCTGACCCCCACCAGCACCACGCAGGTGCGCTACAGCTTCACCTTGCTGGAATTGACTCCGGACGGCTCGCGTGTGCGGGTGCAGACCGACAGCACCGACCAACCCTTCGATATCAACGAGGGCAGCAAGCTGGAGTTGGGCTCGACCGCCAAGTTGCGTGTGCTCACCACCTACCTGCAGATCATCGCCGAACTGCACGAGCGTTATGCCCAGCAGGCTCCGGCGACGTTGAAGAAAACCGAGATCGCCGAGCAGGACCGCCTGTCCCGCTGGGCCGTGGACTACTTGATCGAAAACACCGACCGCAGCCTGCCGAAGATGCTCGAAGCCGCGCTGGACCGGACCTATTCAGCCAGCCCCGGCGAAGCATTTTTTACCGGCGGCGGGCTGCACACCTTCCATAATTTCCGTTCCGAGGACAATGGCCGCAACCCCACGCTGCGCGACGCCTTGCGCGAATCGATCAACCTGCCGTTCATTCGCCTGATGCGCGACCTGGTGCGCTACGCCACCTATGCCGGCCCCAACAACAGTTCCGAGCTGCTCAAGGACGACAAGGACCCGCGCCGCCAGGAGTACCTGGCCCAATTCGCCGATCGCGAGGGCACGTCGTTCCTGCTCAGGTTCTGGAAGAAATACCAGAAGAAGGACACCAGCCAGCGCCTGGAAACCTTCCTCGACGGCATGCGCCCCACCGCGATCCGCTTGGCCGCCGTGCACCGTTACTTCTTTCCCAACGACAGCCAGGAAAGCTTCAACCGCTTCGTGCGCGCCCACCTGAAGTCAGTCAAGAGCACCGAAAAACTCACCGACGAACGCCTCGAACGGCTCTACCAAAGCTATGGTCCCGGCGCCTATGACCTGCCGGACCAAGGCTTCATCGCCAAGGTCCATCCATTGGACCTGTGGTTGATGGGTTATCTGTTGAACAACCCCGACGCCAAATTCAGCCAGATCGTCAAGGCCAGCCAGTTCGAACGCCAGGAAGTCTATAGCTGGCTGTTCAAGAGCCGGCACAAGAGTGCCCGCGACAGCCGCATCCGTACCATGCTTGAAATCGAGGCCTTCCTGGATATCCATCAACGCTGGCAGCAAGTCGGCTACCCCTTCGACCATCTCGTGCCCTCGCTGGCCACCGCCATTGGCAGCTCCGGTGATCGCCCCGCCGCGCTCGCCGAACTGGTGGGCACGATCTTGAACGACGGTGTCCGCCGCCCCGCGCTGCGCGTCGACAGCCTGCAGTTCGCCGTCGATACGCCCTATGAAACACGGCTGGTCAGCAACCCGGAAAACGGCAAGCGCGTGATGCCAGCGGAAGTGGCCCAAGCGCTGCGCGGTGCGCTCTCCCAGGTGGTGGATGCCGGCACCGCGAAACGCGTGGCCGGCAGTTTCAAGCTCGCCGACGGTACGCCGCTGGCCATGGGCGGCAAGACCGGTACCGGTGACAACCGCATCGAAGCCATCGGTGCCGGCGGACGAATCCTCAGCTCCAAGTCGATCAACCGCACCGCCACCTTCGTGTTCTACATCGGCGACAGCCATTTCGGCACACTCACTGCCTACGTCCCGGGGGCTTCGGCGCAGAACTTCAAGTTCACCTCGGCCTTGCCCGTTCAGGTGCTGAAGGGCATGGCGCCATTCCTTTCGCCCTACCTGCAACCGGGCAGCCACACGCAATGCCAACCCCTGGTAACGAATCGATGAAACCCTGAGATACAACTCTCACATCGCTGCTGCACGCCTATAAATATGTATGTCAGATCCATGCGCGCGCTGCGATACGGTCGGTGTCCCTTAAACAAAACCGGGACACTTGCATGTCTATTTTTCTTGAAGATGAAGCGGGCGAATCGTCAGACGCCTTTGGCACGAGCTCGACAGCCCAGTCCTCCCTGGAGTCCATCACCCCGCTACCCAGCGGCCAACGCTTCGTGACACACGCGCTTGCCGATCAATGGCTATCGGAACAGGGCCTGAGCGGTGACGTCCAGGTATGGATCACTTACCAGGAAGTCGAGACCGTCGACTCCGTCGCCCAGACAAAAACCACCCGCGTGCCGTTGCGTGATGCCGTCACGCCCGGTTTCATGTCTGCCCATCAGAGCAGGGATATCCAGCCCACCGGCGCGCTTTCCCCTCGCCAGGGCTGGGTGTATCCGCACATCAGCCACATGTCGTTGGATCTCTCATCCATCAGGGTCAACGGCTTGGCACTCACTCCGGCACAAATGCAACCGCTGCGCGCGGGCATTCCGTCCAATTACCAAGGCTCCGGGCGACCCGTCGTTACCGGCCCGGCCCAACAAGGCCCGCCGCTCGGCCCCCGGGAAGCCGAACAGATCCGGCAATTGGATGCGCTGGACGCCAATGAGGCGAAACTGGCCCGTTTGTTCGCCGGCCTGCCCACCTTCGACAACGTGATGCACAACCTGCTGATCAGCAACATCAAGGCCAAGGTACCCGCCCGAAAATTCCGACCTTCGCTGTTTCAGTCGATCGATCCGCAGAACTGGTACGTCAACCATTTCACGACCGACACGAACGGCGTCCGTTCGCTGACCCGCTCAGAGCGCTTTATCGACGTGCTATGGGAGAGCCTTCTACGGGACACGCCGCCCTCCTTCCCTCTCGGCGGCATTGGTTTTTTCACCGATCCCCAGGCCGTGACAGAGGCCGACAGCGTCTTCGCCAGCCCAGTGGACGCGGCCGTGTTGAGGGCCATGGAGTCGGCATTCCATGTCCCCACGCCCACCTGCAACGACAGCCTCAAGGCCCAGTTGCGCGCCGACCTGCTGCAGTTTCGCAACACCACGAACCGTGCAGGCCTGCCCGATACCGACGCCAATGCAACACCGCCGCCTACGGCCCAGGCGGTATTCGCCGATCTGCTCGGCCGACGATTCCTGCATTTTTTCCAGTTGTATCAAGTCGACCGCACACCCACCGGCCAGTTGACCGAAAGTGCGCGGCTGACGCAGTACGACGAAGACCGGCTGCTGGACCTGATCACCACCCACCCATCCCAGGCCGCCCGAAGCCGTTTATTGCGTCCTCCCATTCCCCTGGTGTTCGCGGTCATGCTCGATATGGGCAGTGCGCCCGCGCAAAAATGGCCGGCGGCAATGGTGATCAGGCAAGCGAATCACCCGGTCCTGTTCCTGTATTCCATGGAAGGCGGCTTGCAGCGGTTTGGTTCGTCCCAGGCATTGATCAGCACCCTCCGCCCCCTGCACGCGGGGCAGCAACGCACAATCCAATCAATCTCCCGCGAACTGACCGGGCATGTGTTCGAGGTGGCGGCCAATGATCTGTTGCAGCGCCAGGTTGCCGCCCTGGAAAAAGTCTTCGACGTTGCCGCAAGCGAGACAACCCAGCTGCAAACCTTTGCGCAGGACACCGAGGAGGCCCTGGCCCTGCCCCAACTGGCGCTTTCCGGCCCCTTGGCTGTGCGCCAGCAGGCGTTGATCGAATATAACCGTCCCGACTTCTACAAGACCTCGTCGTTTTTGCAGCAGGAACGCTATCGAGTCCTGGAAGAGCGGGTCATTCGAGCGGTCCAGAACCTGGGTAGCGGCATCCCGACGTTGATGCAGTTCACTCGCCAACAGATCAAGCAGTACCTGCAGCGAACCGTGCATCCGGACCTGGATCCCGATCCCGATACCACGACGGTCAGGCTGTTCTTCGGCAGCACCGACAATCCAAGGCAGTCCACGACCACCAGCCTGACCCAACTGATGCTGGATAACCTGCGTCCTTCGAAAAACCCCGCCGCCCTAGGGGTGCTGCCCACCCACCTTCTCGACCGGCAAGGCCAACGCATACGCAATCCGTCCAACGGTTACCTCATCACCCTGTCAGGATCCGAACTGGCAACGATGACGACCACCCTCGACGCCGGCGGCAGCTACGAAACGATGCTGCGTGAACAATTGAACCAACCCGAATACAAGACAGCCTGGCAGGCCGCGTATCTCGCCAACATGCGGTTCAAAGGTCATGAAGCCGCGCTCAGGGGCGACGAGGTGTTCAAGCGCAGTGTCATCGACAGGACCATCGATCCTTCGAGATCCCAAAAACTAGTGGCACTCTGGTTGGACGTGATCTTGCAGCAGTCACCACCGGCCAACAAACATGGCCAGGTGATGGGAAAAAACGTGCGCCTCTACGGCCTTACGCTGGGCGGCACGATGGGCGTGACAGGGGTCCTGCGTTCGGCACTGAAGGTGGAAGGCGCGCTGATCTTTACCGATCAGGCCGGGCCAGACATCAAGGGCACGGTGGGTGTCTACTTCCCCGACAGCCCCGGCGGCCAGGATTTCCATGAGTTTTCCGATCTGAGCGAGGGGGTTACCGAGCTCCTGTGGGACACGCAATGGCAGGCCTACTTCCGCGCACGGCTGCCCACCCCCTATCCGGCGGAGATCCGGCACATATCCGGACAAGCCGTTCGCCCCTGGGTTCGCGCCACGCCGATCACGGGTGACTTCATCGAGACCCTTCACCGTGAGCACGTCGACTTCCAGGTGATTTATGCCGATCCCCTCTCCAACAGCAACCGGGACGTACAGCGTGAGATCAGGGCACGTCTGACCCTGGTGGCGATCGATATCGTGCAGGAGATTGCCGGCATGCTCATGACGCCCGGGATTGTCACTTTCTTGAAAAGCATGGCGAGAACGGGGGTATTGATCGCCAAGACCGGCGCGATACCGCTAAACCTGAAGACGCTGCTGTTCGCGCACAAAATCGCCAACTATCCTGGGCGAAGCCTGGCGCGTGCGACGACGAACGCCGCACGCGGCCGCGCCTCGTTCCTGGCGCTAGCGACTCGACGCAAAATCACGGACGACGCGCTGCCCGGGCTGCCCTTGGAAGAGGCGGTCTACCAACGCTTTGCCGTGACCGATACCTCTGTGCTCCGCGCGACGACGACGGACGAACAGGGCTTTTACCGCATGACCATCGTCAACCCGACCACCGGCAGCGTGACCCGCCCGGTATACATCCGCCAGCCCGAGGGGACGCTGTTCCGAGTACACGACAATACCAAGCATGACGCGACCGAAGCCGTGATCGTCGACCCGTCCACCGGTTTGAACATCCACTCCAGCGGCGTCATGAGAAGCACCGTAGCGCGAATGCCCAACGGCGAATGGCGTGCCGTAGGGTTCGGTCATGGCGGCGGGAAACGCAAGCACCCGACCAGCACGCCCGCGCAACCGAACGCTGCGCAAGCGCCGCAAACGTCGACACCCGCCACGATTGCGAGCATTTCCGATTCGATACGCAGCCCAGGCATCTGGAATACCAACACCATGGACCTGGTCCCGGCCCTTATGACCCGGCTTCCCAGTTGGCCGCAACACCGCAGCCTGCTGCTCATCAGTGAAATACCCGGATCGCGACCGTGGTCCGTGCACTTTACCCCGGGGCAAGCGGAGCGCATTTACCCCGCTGCGCTGCACCCGGAAAGGAACGGGACTGACATCGTCCTGAGACGAACCACCCTCAACCATTACAACCTGCAACTGGGTCAGAACATCGTAGAGATTCCAGCCGACGGCGATTGTTTTTTCAACGCCGTTGTCCGGGGATTGAATGAGGGAGGCCAGGGCAGATTTACCATGCAAGGGTTGCGCAATGAGGCCGCCTACTATGTCGACCAGCATCCGGAGCTCACTGCCTTCATAGGGCAGCCAGTCTCGCCCCTGCAACAGGCTTTTCTGGATAACGTCGATTCACTGGTGGAGGTCCTGGATGATGCCGCGGTGCTCGACCTGACCAGCATCGTTGTCGGATTCCCCAACCCGCACCGCTTGTTTCAACCGGTACTCGATTACCTGGAACGCTACGCCAACTGGGTAGGGCGCAGGACGTTGGAACAGGCACGACAGGCCACCTTGCCACCTGAAATCCTGCACAACATAGGGCGTTTCCTGTCACCACGCTCTCCGGCCAGCCTGATGCCGGACGGCGTTCCCTACAACGCGCAGGACCCACAAGCGGTCAGGCAGTTCTTCGAGGAAATTCTGTTGGAGCCCGTCGACAGTAGGCTCATCGAGCAACTGCTCGGCGATAAATTCCTGACGTTGAATACCGACGTCAAGCACATCATGCTCGAGTACGGAGTCACCGCTCGGCAGCTGGCGGAACACCATCCCGAGATCGACGAAGCTTTCGTCCTTTATGACTCTGATGTCCACGGCCATTTAGATGACGATGCGATCGAGGAGCTAATCGACGGTGCCTATCTGGTGGACCGCGACGATCTGGACGATATTGCGGGAAGGCTCCAAGCAGAAACGGGCCAGGACATCAATGACGATGAAACCCTGTTCCAACAATTCGTTTATTACCAAAATGCCGAGGAAACCGTCGACCTGCTCAGGGCGGCTCTTGGACGCTTTCCCGACTTGCTAAGGCGATTCAATATTCTCTGTGCATCCCCCGTCATCGATGCGCATCTTGGTGGCGCGCTGGATGTAAGCCTGGTTACACGCTGGCTACGCGCCCCGACGATCTCCGATGAGCGGCTCCGGCTCATCGCCGAGTACTCTCGCACTCGCTACGAGGAAGTACTGAGAACGGAAAGCATCGACATCGAGTGGATGCGCTTTTTCACCGATCAGAACCTGCGTACGTTCATTACCCATCGTCAATCATTAATGAATTTCCTTGAGTCACTCAAGGACATATTCGGCGACGTCGAAAGCGTTGATCTCCCCTCGGCGGTCAGATATTTCAGTGTCGCGGGGCAGGCACCGTCCAATACCAGGATCGAAATCCTGCTCAATCACCCGAACCTGCTGCCCAGCATCCTGAGTCTGCCCCGACATCACATCCGGCGGATATGGGAGGACTTGGTCGGCCCGTACTTCAGCGACAGCACCATACGACAGGTACTGGCCCAACCGGGAGCGGTCGATTCAGCTGAAAACCTGGCGCTTGCCATAAGCGCCGGCCTGGGCGGAGAGGATGCCCGCGCCAATCAGATTGTCCGCGATCTGTTCAGGGTCACCCAAAGCCAGGCACAGCGTTATCTCTACAATTTTGACTTTCCCAGCCACCTTGCGGGGCGCAGCCGTCTGGACTTTGCCCTGCATCTGGAAAGTGACTTTCAAGTACCGGACTGGGCTTGGGCCTATGCCAGGCCAGGGGTCACCGTCGACTCGCTCAAGTCGTTCCGATGGTGATACTCAGGTCCGATTGAATCCTGCGGGCCGTCACAGATACGGCAAGTGCCAGGCCCGCCCGCAAAGGCGTCCGTTCCGGTGGCCATGAGCGCCGAGCAGTACGCTGTTACCACCGGATCGCCGCCTTACGGCGCCACGGCATCAAAAACCATGTGTACCGTACCGTAATAATCACCGGGCACATATTCGTCCGCAGGTTTGATGGCAGCGATCTCCAGCCGCACCTGCCGTCCCGGCCTGGCATCGTTGGCCGATACCACCTGGGTCGAATCCAGCGTCAGTTCGACGTCATTGAACTTCACCCGCAGGTCGATGCGCTGACGGCCATTGGACAGATACGCCTCCTCGCTCAGGCGCGCATCGATTGCGCCATTGGTATTCTTCACCTCGTATATCGCCCGTAACGGGACGAGATCCGAGGTGATGGTGCTGAACCGCAAGCGCTGTTCACGCTGGACCAACTGCGGGTCGAGGGGCAGCACATGGAAGTCGGCCGTCGGGATGGTGACGTAGACTTCAAAGGTTTCCCGTTCGAGCGCGCCCCAGGCTGACGGCCAAGGCAATAACAGGGCGGACAACACGAGGGGATGTATCAGTGTCTTGTACATGGCGATTACCTGTGGCGTGGACGACCGTTCGGCGACAGCAGCCGTCACCCCTTGATCTCGACGGCTTTTTTCTCGCTACCTTCGATTAGGGTGAAGCGATATTCACGCCCCGCTTCCTTGTCGAACGAAAAGGAGCGGTTGGTCATGATGTGGTGCTTGGTGGTCGGCTTGCAGTCGTTTTCTTTCTTCGCCGCGCAATCCTTGAACTCATCGACCACCACCACGCTGTTGCCCTTGTTGCGCAGCAGGTATCGATTGGCATTGTCATCGACCACGGTGTCGAAACGGGTGTCCTTGGGCCGCACGAAAAACACCGTTCCATAGCCCGCCAGTACCTTGACCCCGGCTTCCACGCGTTCCTTTTTGTAGTCCTCGCGCTCTTGCGCGCTGATGGCGAACTCGTCTTCAGCCTCCGGCACCACCGGCACGAAACGCACCCGGAAGTAGCGCTCCTTGTCGCGGTCGCCCATGAACAGCAACCGGGTGCCCTGCACACCGTTGGCCGGAACGATCAAGCGCGCCGGGCTGGCCATCAGGCCATCCCGGGCCACGGCGCTGGCCTGGTTTTGCAACGGCACTTCCTGATAGCTGCCGTCCTCGTTGTAGACGATTTCGAGGATATTGACCTTGACGAACGCCGTGGACGTCCCGCCGTTGAAGACCCGTTTCATGTAGGTGCTCTTGTCGCCGTCGAGGTAGTCATACACCACTCCGACACCAATCTGCGGCCCCGCCTGGGCCACACCGCAAAACAGATAGAACCCTATCCATGCCCATAGATGTTTCATCGACTTCCAACCTCATGCATTAAATACAGCTCATTGAATATGTTCGTTTGCACGCCGCTCAGACTTCCGAATCCCAGATCACCGTGACGTTGCCGGCGTAGGACGTGGCTCCACTGTCAAGCATCTGTTCGACGCTGTTTTGAGCCACCTCGAAGTGCAGCCCCCCGAGCCTGCGGTCGATATAGGAACCCGGCTGGAACAGCTCGGTGCCGCTGCCATCGCGCCACAGGCGGCGACGGTTGATCGATTGCCCGGCGGCGTCCGTCAAGCCATCGGGCAAGGTCACGCTGACGTTCACCGGCACGGCATGCCCGGAACCGGCCGCCGAAATGGCACAGGTATTGCCGCTGACGTATTGGCATTCGAGCATCATCTTGAAACGTGAAGACGTGGAGATATGGAAGCGCTGGTCCCGGAACAGGCGAGTCGGCTTCTGCCCGCTGTTCAGCCAGGCTTGCCAGCCTTCCTGGGGCACCAGTTCCACCCGGTTGCCACCGGGGGGCAGGTCGACCTTGAGCGTATGTTCGACGTCAAGTTTGAAATTGAGGGTAACCACCGAATCGCTGCCGACCATGACATCGCCCATGTCGATGTCCCGTCCCGGCCCGACAGAATATGTAATCGACCCGGTGTATTGGCCGGACGACATTCTCAATGGGTTCGGTGTGCGCAGTTCGTAGGCAAAATCCAGATAGCTGTACCGCATGGACGGAACAAGATAATTAGCTCTTTTTGCGCAGGCGCCCTCCCTCGGCGTTCTCCAGAAGAATTGGAAGTTCCGGGTGGTGTAATAGCCGACACCGCTGTACTGGCAAGGTGCGGAGGCATATACCCAAGCGCGACCATTCCATAACCTGTCGTGGGCAGTTATCACCCCCACGCCGCCGCCGACCAGGTCGACTACGCTGGTGGGAAGCTCATGGCGCGACCCAAAACCGGACCAACGCACCTCCACGAATGCCGTTTCGCCGGTGCCTGTATGAGTCACTTGCGAGATACGCCAGTTGGCGGGCATTTCGAACATTGCGCCTTGCCGGGGATCCCCATGGTTCGCCTGGATAGGACGGCTCGAAGTGAACGTCAGCGGCAACCGGATGCTGAACATGGAACTGCCGCACTGCGGAGGATGCTCTTGGCAATAACCGCTGTTAGGCGTGGTATTGATAAACGCATTCTGTTGAGGCTTCGAAGGGTCTGGCCTGAACAATGCGGTGATGTTCTGGCTCAACGCATTGGCCGCCGAAGCACAAAAAAACAAACATGTTGAAACCACACAGCTCGCTAGTACTGGTGTTCCTGTCATGGGTACGACCTCATTCAAATCCGTTGAATAGACCAAGCACTTTTCAGACTTCCGAATCCCAGATCACCGTGACATTGCCGGTATAGGTATTGCCTCCGTTGTCGAGCATTGCCTCCACGCTTTCGCGACCCACTTCAAAGTGCAGGGTTCCTGGCTTGCGATCGATATAGGAAAACGGCCAGATCAACGCGGTGCCGCTGCCATCTCGCAACAGCGGGCGGCGGATGATCGGTTGTGCGATGGCGTCGACCATGCCATTGGGCAGGGTTACGCTGACGTCCACCGGCACGGCATGACCGGTGCCGACTTCGGTGATCGCACAGGTGTTGCCACTGATGGTCTGGCACTCGAGCGCCATCTTGAAACGCGAGGAAGCCGAGATATCGAATCGCTGGTCACGAAACAGCCGCGTGGGTCTTTGGCCGTTGTTCACCCAGGCTTGCCAGCCCTCCTGGGGCGCCAGCTCCACTCGATTGCCACCGGGTGGAATTTCCACCTTGAGGGTGTGCTCGACGGTCAAGATGAAATTGAAGGCGAGTACCGGATCCCCCGGTATCATGACATCGCCCATATCGATATCGGCACCTGGCCCCACGAGGAAAACAAGGCGTCCCGTGTACCGGCCGGACGACATGCCCATAGGGTTGGGCGTGCGCATCTCGTAGCCAAAATCCAAATAGTCATAGGTCAGCCGAGGGATCGCGTAGCGAGCCCTTTTGGCACACACGCCCGGTGTCGGCGTTTTCCAGAAGAACTGGAAGGTGTGCGCAGACGCCTGCGCCGACCTAAAGGCTTGGCAAGGCGCCGGGACCTGTTGCCAGCTGGTGCCCCACCGGGTGCCGTGGGCGTTGATGAAACCCGTACCCGCGCCTACCCCGATAAGGTCGAATACGCTGTCATGGAGGCGATACGTTGACCCCACTCCAATGAAACGTACCTCGACCACTTCGGTCTCGCCCGTCGTTGAATGAACGACCTGTGCCGTACGCCAGCCGGCCGGTACATTGAACATCGCCCCCTGCCTGGGATCGTCATGATTGGCGGATATGGGGCTGCTCGAATCGAAGGAAACGGGTACTCGGATGCTGAACATGCCCGCATTGCTGCATTCGCTAGGGTAGACCCTGCAATACCCGCTGACCGGCGTGGTATTGAGGAATGTATTCTGATGGGGCGTGGAGGAGTCTGGTCGGAATCGGGCGCTGATTTCCTGATCGTAAGCATGGGCCGTCGGTAACCCGGTCAACAGGAACACCGACACGACGCTGGCGAACTTCATTGGCAAGACTTTCACTCCGTTTTACCCCACCCGTCCAACTGATCACCATCAATAGCCATGAAAACCGCATTGCTCTGCAGCACTCCTGGCACGACTAAACTTCCGAATCCCAGATCACCGTGACGTTGCCGGTGTACCTGTTGCCACCGTTGTCGAGCATCTCAGCCAGCCTTTCGCGGCCCACTTCGAAGTGCAAGGTGCCCATCCCGCGATCAACGAAAGAACCCGCTTGGAACAACTCGGTACCGCTACCATCGCGCAACAACCGACGACGGCTGACCGGTTGCCCGGCGGGGTCAGTGATGCCATTGGGCAGGCTGACGCTGACGTCCACCGACACCGCATGGCCAGTGCCGGCGTCGAAAATCGCGCAGGTGTCGCCGCTGATGGCCTGGCATTCCAGCGCCATCTTGAAACGGGAGGAAGCGGAGATATGGAACCGCTGGTCACGAAACAACCGCGTGGGTTTCTGGCCGCTGTTCAGCCAGGCTTGCCAGCCCTCCTGGGGCGCCAATTCCACCCGATTGCCACCGGGGGGAACGTCAACCTTGAGGGTGTGGTCGACGTCGAGGTTGAAATGCAGTGTGATAGCTGAATCGTTGGGGAGCAGGACGTCTCCCATGTCAACGTCCTGACCCGGCCCAACGGTGTAGGTCAACGAGCCCGTGTATTGGCCGGACGACATCATCAAAGGATCAGGCGTGCGCAATTCGTAGCCAAAATCCAGGAAGGGAAAATATAAATCCGGGATTTGGTAGCTCGCGCGCTTTGCACAGGTACCTTCGGCTGACGTGTGCCAAAAAAAAGTATAGATAGTGTTGTTGAAGTGCCCCAGCCGACCGTCTCGGCAGGGCGCGGGAGCATTGATCCATTCGGAACCACCCCACAACCGCTGATGAGCGACATGAGGCGTCACGCCCCCACCGACCAACTCGACTGCGCTCGTGTAAAGGTTATATTGCGACCCCATGCCGGCCCAGCGTATTTCCAGCGTTGCCGTTTCACCCGTACGTGCATTGGCAACCTGTACCGCACGCCAACTCGCAGGCACCTGGTACATCGCACCTTGCCGAGGATCCACGTGACCGGCCTGGATAGCAGCGGTCGATCGGAAAATGATCGGCAAGCGAAAGCTGGAAAACCTTCGCCCACTCTCGTTGCAATTAGCTGGAATTGGCTGGCAGTAACCGCTATTCGGCGTGATATTGGTGAATGTATTGTTATTGGGGCTCGATGGATCAGGCCTGAACACCGCAGTGATATCCCGACTCACCGCACTGGCCGCCGACGCGCAGGCAAACAACAACACCGTGACCACACTGCGCACCGCTACCGGTAAACATTTCATTCTTGCAACCTCATACATCAAGAAACCCCGTGGCGAGGGAGCTTGCTCC
>NZ_JAOSHO010000490.1 GCF_025917275.1 Pseudomonas agronomica
AGCTCCTACCAGTTCCCCACCAGCTCCTATACCCCGCGGTCCAACGGGTGGTGTCCGTCTGGCAATCGCCCCACCGCCCATAAAGCATTATCATGGCCGCAGTTTTGCTGATCGGGTCTGTCATGAAGTTCGCCATCGCGCTGTTTTCCGCCGCCCACGCGCCCTCCTCGCGCCGCGCCTTGCTGTTTGCCCAGGCAGCGCTGGTTGCTGGGCATGAGATCGTGCGGCTGTTTTTCTACCAGGACGGCGTCTACAACGCCGCCGCCAGCGTCGTCACGCCCCAGGACGAACAAGACCTGCCCCAGCAATGGCGCGCCTTCGTCAGCGAGCATCAGCTCGACGGCGTGGTCTGCATCGCGGCGGCGTTGCGCCGTGGCGTGTTGAACGCGGAAGAAGCCCAGCGCTACCAGCGTTCAGCGGCCAGTGTCGAAGCGCCCTGGGCGTTGTCCGGGCTCGGCCAGTTGCACGATGCGATCCAGGACGCCGACCGCTTGATCTGTTTTGGAGGCACGTGATGGCCAAGTCTTTGTTGCTCATCAGCCGCCAGGCCCCATGGTCGGGCCCTGGCGCCCGGGAAGCGCTGGACATCGTCTTGGCTGGCGGCGCGTTCGACCTGCCCATCGGCCTGTTGTTTCTCGATGACGGCGTGTTCCAGCTCGCCGCCGGACAACACGCCAAGGTTGTCCAGCAAAAGGACCTGAGCGCCAACTTGCAGGCATTGCCGATGTTTGGCGTCGACGACCTGTTTGTCTGCGCCGACAGCGCCGCCGAACGCGGTCTCGCTGTCGATGCCTTGGCGCTGGACGACCTGAACGTATTGGGCGCAGCGGACATCGCCGCGCTCATTGACCGCTATGACCAGGTGATCACCCTCTGATGTCGACCTTGCATGTGTTGTCTCATTCCCCCTTCGGCGACAGCCGTCTTGCCAGTTGCCTGCGGATCCTGGGCACTCACGATGCGCTGCTGCTGTGCGGCGACGCGACCTATGCGCTGCAACCTGGCACCGTGCCGTTCGACACCCTGCAAGCCAACGGCTGCAAAGTCCTTATCCTCGCCGAAGACGCACAGGCCCGCGCCTTGCCCATTCCGGACTGGGCCGAGGCCATCGATTATGCAGGCTTCGTCGAACTGTCGATCCAGCATGACAAGGTCAACAGCTGGCTATGAAGACCCTGACCGTAGGCGAGCGCCGCATTGCGCTGGACAAGGACGGCTACCTGGCCGACCTCGATGATTGGTCCGCCGACGTGGCCACGGCCCTGGCCACCGCCGAAGACATCGAGCTGAGCCCCGAACATTGGGAAATCCTCGAACTGCTGCGGGCCTTCTACGATGAGTTCCAGCTGTCCCCCGCCACCCGGCCGCTGATCAAGTACACCGCGCTGAAACTGGGGCCGGACAAAGGCAACAGCCTGCACCTGAACCGATTGTTCAAAGGCACTCCCGCCAAACTCGCCGCCAAGCTGGCGGGCCTGCCCAAACCGACGAATTGTTTATGACCGACTTCCCAGCACTGACCCTTGAACCCCCCGCCGAGCACCCGTTCGCCCAGTTCGTGCGCATCCTTGGCAAAGGCAAGCGTGGCGCCCGCAACCTGACCCGTGAAGAAGCGCGGGAAGCCATGGGCATGGTGCTCGACGAGCAGGTTGAAGAAACCCAACTCGGGGCATTCCTGATGCTGTTGCGGCACAAGGAAGAAAGCGCCGAGGAAATGGCCGGCTTCACCGACGCCCTGCGTCAGCGCCTGGAGGTGCCGACGTTGGCGGTGGACCTCGACTGGCCAACCTACGCCGGCAAGAAGCGTCATCTGCCCTGGTACCTGCTGGCAGCGAAATGCCTCGGACAAAACGGCGTGCGCATCTTCATGCACGGCGGCGGGGCCCACACGGCGGGCCGGCTCTACACCGAGCAACTGCTGGGTTTCTTGAGCATCCCCTTGTGCCGCGACTGGCAGCAGGTCGGCACCGCACTGGACCACGGCGGCCTGGCCTTCATGCCGCTGGTGGACTGGGCACCGCAGATGCAGCGCATGATTGACCTGCGCAACACCCTGGGCCTGCGCTCGCCGATCCATTCCCTGGCGCGGATCCTCAATCCGCTGGGCGCACGCTGCGGGCTGCAAAGCATCTTCCACCCGGGTTACCAGGCCGTGCACCGTGAGGCCAGTGGCCTGCTCGGGGACACTTCCATCGTGATCAAGGGCGACGGTGGCGAGATCGAGATCAACCCGGACGCCGACAGCCATTTGTACGGCACCACCGGCGGCGCCAGTTGGGACGAAGAATGGCCGCGCCTGTCCGAGCAGCGCCACGTCAAGCCGGACAGCCTCGACCCCGAGCACTTGAAAGCTATCTGGCGCGGCGATGTCGAGGACAGCTATCCACAACTCGCGCTGATCGCCACCATGGCTTTGGCCTTGCGCGGCCTGGGCGATACTCGCGACGAAGCCTTCGACAAAGCCCGGCAGTATTGGGACGCTCGAGATCGTTCGATATAACCGATCATTAAGGCCCAACCTTTGCGCTATTAGTTCGAACCTATCGGAATAGACTCGTCTCCAATGATTATTGAGCGAGGACATCCAGATGGGTTTGTTGGTCGAGGGCCGCTGGCAGGACCAGTGGTATGAAAGCAAGGACGGCAGTTTCCAGCGTGAACAGGCGCAACGCCGCCAATGGATCACCGCCGACGGCGAGAGCGGGTTTGCCGCCGAGGCCGGTCGCTATCATTTGTACGTCTCCCTGGCCTGCCCGTGGGCGCACCGGACGCTGATCTTTCGCAAGCTCAAGGGCCTGGAAAACCTGATCGACGTCTCGGTGGTCAGCTACCTGATGCTGGAGAACGGCTGGACCTTCGACAAGGCCCACGGCTCGACGGGCGACAAACTCGACGATTTGCAATTCCTGCATCAGCGCTACACCGCCGACACGCCCGACTACACCGGCCGCGTGACCGTTCCGGCGCTGTGGGACAAACAGAAGCGGCGCATCGTCAATAACGAGTCGGCGGAAATCATCCGCATGTTCAACAGTGCGTTCGACGGCTTGACCGGCAATGACCTGGACCTGTATCCCGAACACCTGCGCCACGAAATCGACGGGTTGAACGAGCGGATTTATCCAGCGGTGAACAACGGCGTGTATCGCGCCGGGTTCGCGACGACCCAGGCCGCTTATGAAGAAGCCTTCGATCAATTGTTTGCCGAACTGGACCGATTGGAAGCCCTATTGGGGACCCGGCGCTACCTGGCGGGCGAGTACCTGACCGAAGCGGATATCCGCTTGTTCACCACGATGATTCGCTTCGACGCGGTGTACTTCGGTCACTTCAAATGCAACCTGCGGCGCATCGCCGATTACCCGAACCTGTCGAACTGGCTGCGGGAGTTGTACCAATGGCCGGGCATTGCCGAGACGGTGGATTTCACTCACATCCAGGGGCACTACTACGGCAGCCACAAGACCATCAACCCGAATGGGATCGTGCCCAAGGGGCCGAAGCAGGATTTTACCGTCGCCCATGATCGGGAGCGGTTGAGTGGGAAAGGGATTTGGCGTGGTGCCGGGAACTGATCCTGGATTCTCGCGGTATTTGAGGGCCTAATCGTCGGAACGCCGCCCG
>NZ_JAOSHO010000491.1 GCF_025917275.1 Pseudomonas agronomica
AAGATTCATCCAAACCCTAGGGAACAGCATTACTGTTGCCGGGGCTTCGTTTCATGCGCGTTTACATGCAAGCCTTGCAGCCGGCTGCAATCGACAGCGAGTTGCTTTGCTGGTTGCCCACGCCCGCCGACACGTTGGCACCGCCGTTGCCGGAGAAGCCGTTCATGGAGTTGGTCATGGTGGCGTTGTTGTAGACAGGGTTTTTCCAACCGTCGCGAGTCAACACTTGCTGGGTGTTGCTGCCGGCCAGTTCAAAAGTGCCTGCGACGGAGATCTTGTCTCCATCATGATCGCCACCGTAACCGCCCTTGTGGTCCCAACCTCCTTCATCCTTGATCGTGCCCTTGGCCTTGAAGGTGCCAGAAGCTTCATAGGTGCTGGTAAGGGTGTCGGTCTTGTAGGTCTTGACGCCTTTGTTGTCCACGACGAGACCGGTGGAGGACTGGTCAGCCGAAGCCGAGGCCTGGGCGACACGGCCACCCGACACGGCGATGGCCAGGTTGTTTTTCTGCTGGTTGAAGTTGCCGGCGGTCACGTTGATACCGATGTTGCCGGAGCCGTTGTTGCCTGCGCTGGTCAGCGAGGCGTTGTTTTGCGTGGAGTTGTTTTTCACATGGTTGTTGTTATTGACTTGCGTGGCGCTGGAAGCGGCGACAGCCGAACCGAAGATGAAGCTCTCGTCGGCGGTGGCCAGTGCGGCGGCGTTGTCCTGCTGGTTGCCGTCGCCAGCGGCGATGTTGGCGCCCATGTTGCCGTTGCTGCCGTTGAGCGAGTCAGTGGCTTCGGCGGTATTGCGGGTCGCCTGGTTGGTCACTACGTTGCCGTCGCTGTTCTGCTCATCCAGCACCGTGGCCCCAGCGCCGGCACTGATAGAGAGCAATTGATCCAGCGTCGGCCCTTGATGACCATGGTTGCCATGGCCGTTGCCATGACCGTTGTTGTCGTTTCCTCCAGCCTGTGCAGCCATTGCCATGACAGCGGCGAGAGCGAAAACCAATGGTTTTAGCGCCATTGTGGGTTTCATGGTGTTTCTCCTTGCGTGTCGTTGGTTAAGTGTTGGTTCTTTCTTATGTGCTGCGCCGGGTCAGTCAGCGACCCGGATGCTCAGGGTGTTAGCCATGCGGTTCCCCACCCCGGCACTCTGGTTCACCTGGATCACCCCTCGGCTGCCGGTGAAGGCCTGGTCGCTGGTAGCGACCTGGCGACTGCCGGTTGGGGTGTCAGTTGCTCCGGAGTTCGGTACCAGCGCCACGTTCTGCTGGGAAAGGGCGCTGTCATCCATGCTCTGCGGACGGGCACTGATGCCCACGCGCATGACATTGGCCATCTGGTTATTGGCGCCGGCGGACTGGTTGACGCCCAGCACACCGTTACCGTTGGTGAATGAGCTGCCGCCGATGCGCGCGCTGGCGTTCAGCGCCGGGCTGGCCGGTGTGTCGAGGCGTTGGCGCACGACGGTGGTCGCCTGGGCGTCGGTGCCGATGGCGATCGCGCGGGTGTTGGTCTGCTGGGTCTGGTCGCCGGCCGCCTGGTTGACGTTGAAGTTGCCGGTGTAGCGGCTGCCGGAGTTCTGCAAGTCGGCATGGCTGCTCACCGCCACGCCTGGATCGGCGAGCGCGGCGGATGAGCCGAGCAGGGCGATCATGAGCCAGGTAGGGTTCATCTCACTGGCCTCCCGCCAGCCGACCCAATGGGGCCAGGCCGGAACTCAGCGAGCGGTTGATCGTGCCGGAAATCGCGCCGCCGCTACCGCCGCCATGGCCGGCACCCATGCCGGGCATACCGTTGGGGTTGGTCACGACGTTGAGGCCTTGTACGCCGGTGTTCGGGTTGACTGTGTTACGGATCGTCGAGCCGCTGGCCACGCTGGCGAATTCGCCGTCGCTCAACTCTGTGCTGGTGATCGCCTGGTTGATCCGATCGGACGGATTGGCATTGACGGTGGTCGGGTAGGGGTCTTTGCCGCCATTGCGACCAATATGAACCGGTTGCACGTCACGGTTGAGTACGATGACGCCGTTGCCCTCGGCCTGCGCCGGACCACTGAGCGTCGCGCTGGCGGCGCAGCCGATCAACAACAGACAGATCAACCTTCCGTTGAATGTCCCCATGACATCGATTCCTTCTTCACTGGACGCTGGCCCTAGTCAGCGTTGCGAAGGGGAAGAGCAGGTGTTGTGCCGTGTTTTGAAAAGTCTTTGGATTCAACCGTTTGCAGGTAATGGCAAATGTCTGGCGCACAACCTGTTTCATTCCTGAGACTGGGTGTGCGGCCCACGACACGCCGCCCGCCGTCGTATGGCTCTGGATCCAGGCTTGGGAGGAGGGTGTTTCAGTGACTTGACAGTCAGGCTGGCGATCGCGTGAAGCGAGTTTGGATCCGGCTTTGGCGGGCGCTTGCTGTTTCAGCGATGAAACAACTCAAGCCTGGAGTAGCCGGGAAACGGCCGCAAACACCTGCTCACGACGTTGGGTCCAGTCACCTTCGACCTTGACGAAAGGTTGTTGATGGCGAACCAGCCAGTCTTCGATGGCTTGGAAAAAAAACGTGCGTTCGGCCAGCGCTGGCTGACAACGCAAGCCGTCACCGACCCATTCGACCTGCTCGGGACTGAGCAGCAGGTGCAAGTCATAATGACGCGCCAGCAAGGCCGGTTCGAGCCAGCTCGGGCAGTCGCTGAACAAGGTCTGGCTCCAGAGGATATTGCTCAACAGGTGGGTGTCGAGAATCAGTAGCGCCGGCTGCCGGGCACGGGCGGCGTCTTCCCAGGCCAGTTGCCCGGTGGCGATGTCGGTGATATCGGCCAGGCAGGTGTCGCGCTGGGTCTGTTCCATGAAATCACGCACGTATTCATCCACTCGCAGGCCGCCAAAGTGGGCCTGCAATTGCGCCGCCAGCCAGCTCTTGCCACTGGATTCCGGGCCGGTCAGCACCACTACCTTCATGCGCGCAGCGCCGGGTCGGCGCGCCATTCCCGCCAGCCTTGCACCGCCAGCAGGGTGAACAGGGCGTAGAGCGCGGCAGTCAGGTAGAGGCCCTTGTAGATGAACAGGCCCACGAAAATCACATCCAGGACGATCCACAGCGGCCAGCATTGCACGCGTTTCTGCGCCATCCACCACTGGGCTACCAGACTGAACCCAGTGAGCGCGGCGTCGAGCCAGGGTTGCGCGGCGTCGGTCCAATGGGCCATCGCGGCCCCCAGCGCCAGGCTGCCCGCCGCACCGATGGCCAGGCCGAGGGCCACCGACGGCCCTTCCAGGCGTGTCACCTGTCGCCCGTCATGGTTGCGCCCGGCGCGGGTCCACTGCCACCAGCCGTACAGCTGCAGGACGGCGTAGACGACTTGCAGCAACATGTCGGAATACAACTTCACGTCGAAGAAAATCCAGGTGTACAGCAGCACCATGACCAGGCCGATCGGCCAGCACCAGGGGTTCTGCTTGACGGTCAGCCAGACAGCGATCACGCCGAGGGCTGCGGCAAACAGTTCAAGCCCGGACATGGCGGTTCCTTGGGGAAGTTGGGGAGGGCGGGGATTGTAAACGCTATGGGGCGTGGAGCTCCAACTTCGGTGCTGAACGTACTGGCGCTATCGCGAGCAGGCGCGCTTCCGCTGGG
>NZ_JAOSHO010000492.1 GCF_025917275.1 Pseudomonas agronomica
CCTGGGTATATTCCAGGATCTGCTGGGCGATGCGCAGGGACTCGACCCGCCATTCGGTTTCCAGGATGCGCTTGTCCTGCCGTCCGGCGCGGCTGTTGGCGTCCGGCGCGACATCTGGCGCGTATTTGCCGCTGAGCACGCCGCGGGCCAGGGGGCTGAACGGCACCACGCCAAGGCCATAGTTCTGCGCGGCGGTGATCTGCTCGGTTTCCGCCTGGCGGTTGACGATGTTGTACAGCGGTTGGCTGATCACCGGGCGGTCGATGCCCAGGCTGTCGGCGATCCGGATCACCTCGGCGATGCGCCAGCCACGGTAGTTCGACAGGCCCCAGTAGCGGATCTTGCCCTGGCGAATCAGGTCGCCAATGGCCGACACGGTGACGTGCAGCGGGGTGTTGTGGTCTTCGCGGTGCAGGTAATAGATGTCCAGGTAATCGGTGCCCAGGCGCGTCAGGCTGGCCTCGATGCCATTGAACAGGTGCTTGCGGCTCAGGCCGCTGCGGTTGGGCACGCCGTCCGGCGGGCCGAAACCGACCTTGGTGGCGAGCACCCATTCGTGGCGACGACTGGCAATCGCTTCGCCGATGATTTCTTCGGAGCGACCGCCGGTGTAGACGTCGGCGGTGTCGATGAAGTTGATGCCCTGGTCCCAGGCCTTGCCGATGATCCGCAGCGAATCCTCGGTGCTGGTCTGTTCGCCGAACATCATCGTGCCCAGGGTCAACGTCGAGACTTGCAACCCGGATTGGCCTAGCGTGCGGTAGCTCATGACAAGATCCTTTCATCCATGGGGAAAGGCTCAATCAAATACCAGAACCGCCGCGTGGATCCAACAGAATTCTCAAACCACCACAAATCAATT
This sequence comes from Pseudomonas agronomica, assembly GCF_025917275.1. GTDB lineage: Bacteria > Pseudomonadota > Gammaproteobacteria > Pseudomonadales > Pseudomonadaceae > Aquipseudomonas > Aquipseudomonas agronomica. The sequence continues at coordinate 863 of NZ_JAOSHO010000492.1, forward strand.
GTGGGAGCGAGCTTGCTCGCGATAGCGGATTGTCAGACAACATCTTTGCCGACTGATACACCGCTATCGCGAGCAAGCTCGCTCCCACAGGGTAAAGGGGCGTCAGGCCCGCAGGGTGCGGGTCATGCGCAACGCCAGCAGGCTGCCGCAGACAATCACGCCGGCCAGCAGATATAACGCAGCGTCGGTCGAGCCGGTGGCATCCTTGACCCAGCCCACCAGATACGGGCTAAGGAAGCCGGCCATCTGGCCCATGGAGTTGATCAACGCCAACCCGCCGGCCGCCGCGCCCGCGCTGAGCAAGGCGGTGGGCACCGGCCAGAACATTGGCAGGCCGGTGAGGGCGCCCATGGTGGCGATGGACAGGCCGAGGATGGCGATGGCCGGCGTGGTGGCGAAGTTCACCGCGATCAGCAACCCCACCGCGCCCATGAGCATCGGCACCACCAAGTGCCAGCGACGCTCCTTGTGCAGGTCCGCCGAGCGTCCCACCAGCAACATGAACACCGCCGCCAGCAAGTAGGGAATCGCGCTCAGCCAGCCGATCACCAGGTTATCGCTGAAGCCGAGGTTCTTGATGATCGACGGCAACCAGAAGTTGATCGCGTACACGCCGCTCTGGATGCAGAAATACACCAGGCCGAAGGCCCAGATCGCCGGATTCTTGAACACCGCCGCCAGTGAGTCGGTGGCGGTTTTCGGCTTGTTGGCCAGGTCTTCGGCGTGGTCGGCGGTGAGCACGGCGCGTTCATGATCGGTCAGCCAGGTGGCCTTGGCGAAGGTGTCGCTGAGCAGGAAGAACGCCAGCGCGCCAAGGATCATCGTCGGGATGCCTTGCAGCAGGAACATCCATTGCCAGCCCGCGAGGCCGCCCTGACCCGCTGCGAAGTGGTTGAGGATCCAGCCGGAAAACGGGCTGCCGAGCAGGCCGGACACCGGAATGGCCGACATGAACAGCGCCATGATCCGGCCGCGACGGAACGTCGGGAACCACTGCGAAAGGTACAGCACGACGCCAGGGAAGAACCCGGCCTCGGCCGCGCCGGTGAACAGCCGCAAGGTGTAGAACTGGGTCGGCGTGGTCACGAACAACAGGCAGGTCGACAGCGCGCCCCAGGTGATCATCATCAACGCGATCCAGCGTCGTGGGCCGAATTTGGTCAAGGCCAGGTTGCTCGGCACGCCGCACAGCACGTAGCCGATGAAGAAAATCCCAGCGCCGAGGCCGTACACGGTTTCGCTGAATTTCAACGCGTCGAGCATCTGCAACTTGGCGAAGCCAACGTTCACCCGGTCCAGGTAGTTGAACAGGTAGCAGATGAAGATGAAGGGGATCAAGCGCAGGGTGATGCGCTTGTAGACAGTATTTTTTTCGTCGGGGGTAGCCACGAGGGCTGCTGCGCTCTGGGACATGGCGGGTCTCTCTTTATTATGATTTTGGCGTGCCAAGGGGTAACGTTGACCGCCCCTTGAGTCTCGGCCAGCCCAAGGTCCCGTGTCTTTGTGCCAGAGCACAGGGTTTGGATGCCGACCCTGTGCGCCTGACCAATCACCCGGGTGTCGCACCTCAAAACAACAATCACGCCGCTTGCAAGGAACACCGCCCATGTTCGAACTCGATCACGACCTGGCGCAGGACATCGTCGACCGGGCGATGGCGATTCTGCCCTATAACGTCAATGTCATGGACAACCAGGGCCTGATCCTCGGCAGCGGCGAGCGCGAGCGCATCAATACTCGCCACGAAGGTGCGCAACTGGTCCTGGCCAACGGCCGGGTCGTGGAAATCGACGAACACACCGCCGTGCACCTCAAGGGCGTGCAGCCGGGGATCAACCTGCCGTTGATGCTCGACCAGCGGCTGATCGGCGTGCTGGGCATCACCGGCGAACCCGCGCAATTGCGCACCTACGCCGAACTGGTGCGCATGACCGCGGAAATGCTGCTCGGCCAGCGCAACCAGCAGGCCGAGCAGCAATGGCGCCGCCAGCGTTGCGATGACTTGCTGGCGTTGCTGCTGGGCGATGCCGGGGATTCGCCACGGTTGCTCGACGAAGCCCAGCAAATGGGCCTCAAGCCGCAGCTGTCGCGGGTGCCGTATCTGTTTGAACTGGGCCTGGAGCATGGCCCCGGGCAAACCGTGGAATCGTTGAGCGCCTGGTTGATGTCGCGTTACCCGGACAGTTGGTGCCTGACGTCGTCCAAATCCTCGTTGCTCTGGTGCCGGCCGGTCACGGCTTCGGTGGAGAACGAGCGGCTGCTGGGCAAGCTCGACGGCCTGGGCTGGAACATCCTTCGAATCGCTGTGGGTGGGCAGGCCGAAGGCTTGGCGGGCCTACGCCGCTGCTACCGGCGCGTGGCGGATCTACTGGCGTATGGGCGCGATGTCCTGCCGCAATCGCGCTTGCTGATCCTCAATCGCTATCGGCTGCCGGTGATGCTCTGGCGGCATCGCAGCGATGATGCGCTGGACGAGCTGCTGACCCCGTTGCGCAAAGTCATCGCCAAGGACAGCAACGGCCAACTGCTGGCCACCCTGCGAAGCTGGTGCGAACACGACGGCCAGAGCCAGGCCTGCGCCGACGCCCTGGGCATCCACCGCAACAGCCTGCGCTATCGCATGGAGCGCATCGCCGAACTCAGCGGCGTGGATCCGCTCAGGCTGGATGGGATGTTGGCGTTGTACCTGGGCGTCCAGTTGTTGCCGCATGATCAAAATTTTCCGGGGTGATCCCTTCGCGAGCAGGCTCGCTCCCAC
>NZ_JAOSHO010000493.1 GCF_025917275.1 Pseudomonas agronomica
GCGGGAGCAAGCTCCCTCGCCACGGGGTATGCGTTCGGCCTGTTATCCCACTCAAAACAGAAAATAGCGCTGCGCCATCGGCAACACTTCAGCCGGTTCACACCACAACAGCACGCCGTCGGCCTTGACCTGGTAGGTCTGGGGGTCGACGTCGATGCTCGGCAGGTAGTCGTTGTGGATCAGGTCGGTTTTCTGCACATCGCGGCAGCCTTTGACCACGGCGATTCTTTTCTTCAAACCAAGCTGTTCCGGCAACCCGGCCTCGGCGGCGGCCTGGCTGATGAAGGTCAGGCTGGTGGCGTGTCGCGAGCCGCCGAAGCTGGCGAACATCGGCCGGTAATGCACCGGCTGCGGCGTCGGGATCGAGGCGTTGGCGTCGCCCATCAGGCTCGCGGCAATCGCCCCGCCCTTGAGGATCAGCGTCGGCTTGACGCCGAAAAACGCCGGGCGCCACAGCACCAGGTCGGCCCATTTGCCCACTTCGATGGAACCCACTTCATGACTGATGCCGTGGGTGATCGCCGGGTTGATGGTGTACTTGGCGATGTAGCGCTTGATGCGGAAGTTGTCGTTGCCTTCGCCGTCGCCGGGCAGGGCGCCGCGTTGCTTTTTCATCTTGTCGGCGGTCTGCCAGGTGCGCGTGATGACTTCGCCGACGCGGCCCATGGCCTGGCTGTCGGAGCTGATCATCGAGAAGGCGCCGAGGTCGTGGAGGATGTCTTCGGCGGCGATAGTCTCGCGGCGGATGCGGCTCTCGGCGAACGCCACGTCCTCGGCGATGCTCGGGTCCAGGTGATGGCAGACCATCAACATGTCCAGGTGTTCATCGATGGTGTTGCGGGTGAACGGCCGGGTCGGGTTGGTGGAGCTGGGCAGCACGTTGGGGAAACCGCAGGCCTTGATGATGTCCGGCGCATGGCCGCCACCGGCGCCTTCGGTGTGGTAGGTGTGAATGGTGCGGCCCTTGAACGCGGCCAGGGTGGTCTCGACGAAACCGGATTCGTTGAGGGTGTCGGTGTGGATCGCCACCTGCACGTCGTACTGGTCGGCCACGCTCAGGCAGTTGTCGATGGCCGCCGGGGTGGTGCCCCAATCCTCGTGCAGCTTCAGGCCGATGGCCCCGGCCTTGACCTGCTCGACCAGCGGCTCCGGCAGGCTGGCGTTGCCCTTGCCGGTGAAGCCCATGTTCATCGGGAAGGCATCGGCGGCCTGGAGCATCCGCGCGAGGTGCCATGGCCCGGAGGTGCAGGTGGTGGCGTTGGTCCCGGTGGCCGGGCCCGTGCCGCCACCGATCATGGTGGTGACGCCGCTCATCAGCGCTTCTTCGATCTGCTGCGGGCAGATGAAGTGGATGTGGGTGTCGATGCCGCCCGCGGTGAGGATCATGCCTTCGCCGGCGATCACCTCGGTGCTGGCGCCGATGGCGATGGTCACGTCGGGCTGGATGTCCGGGTTGCCGGCCTTGCCGATCGCGGCGATGCGCCCGTCCTTGAGGCCGACGTCGGCCTTGACGATGCCCCAGTGATCGATGATCAGCGCGTTGGTGATCAGCGTGTCGACGACCTCGGCAGCCAACAATTGGCTCTGGCCCATGCCGTCGCGAATCACCTTGCCGCCGCCGAACTTCACTTCTTCGCCGTAGGTGGTGAAGTCCTTTTCCACTTCGATCCACAACTCGGTGTCGGCCAGGCGGACCTTGTCGCCGACGGTGGGGCCGAACATGTCGGCGTAGGCTTGGCGGGAGATTTTCATGTGCTTGCCTTGAGATTCAATGGGGTGTTGGACCGCTCGCATTACTCGCTATCGCAGCCTTCGGCAGCTCCTACAGGGGCGCGTACATCTGTAGGAGCTGCCGAAGGCTGCGATCTTTTGATCTTTAATCCAGGTCGCCCATGACCCGCCCGGCAAACCCGAACACCCGGCGATGCCCGGCCAGTTCGACAAGCTCGACTTCCCGACTCTGGCCCGGTTCGAAGCGCACGGCGGTGCCGGCCGGGATGTTCAGGCGCATACCACGGCTGGCGGCGCGGTCGAAGGCCAGGGCGTCGTTGGTTTCGAAGAAGTGATAGTGCGAGCCGACCTGGATCGGTCGGTCGCCGCTGTTGGCGACATTCAACGTGAGCGTGCGGCGGCCGACGTTGAGTTCGATGTCGCCGGGCTGGACCTGGTATTGGCCTGGAATCATTGCGGTTGCCCCAAAGTCTTGTAGTAGATGGCGGTCGGGCTGTAGGTCCCGTCCGGGCTCTGGCAGTAGTTGGGCAGTTCGCCGACGCGGGTATAGCCCATGGCGCGGTAGAACGCCTCGGCTTCGGAGCCGGCCTCGGTGTCGAGGTACAGCAGCCCGCGCTTGTGCTGGCGGGCACCCAGTTCCAGGGCGCTCATCAATTGCTGGCCCAGGCCTCGGCGACGGGCCTCGCCGCGCACCAACAGCTTTTGCACTTCGGCGCGGTTGAGGCCGTTGGGCTTCTGGCACAAGGCGAGCTGGACGCTGGCTTGCACCTGTTCATCCTTGACCACCACCCACAGCAGCAGGTGGCCCTGGTTGAGACTGGCCTGGACTTCATCGAAATAGGTCCGGGCCTGGACCGCATCGAGGTCGGCCATGAACCCGACGCTGGCGCCATAACCCACGGCGTCGAGCAACAGATCGATCAGGCCCTGGCGATAATGCGCAAAGCTTTCAGCGTGGACTCGACGCAACTGGGCGGCGTTCATCGGTATCACTCCTTGTCGATGGCGGGCGGTGGTGCCCCGGGATTGAGGACCAACTGCATGAAAGTCAGGTCCAGCCAGCGGCCGAACTTGGTGCCCACCTGCGGCATCTGCCCGGTGGTGACGAAACCGGCCCGCTCATGCAGGCGAATCGAGGCCGCGTTGCCGCTCTCGATGGCCGCGACCATGACGTGTTTATCGCAGGTCCTGGCGCGCTCGATCAGGGCAGCCATCAGCAACGGGCCAAGGCCGTTGCCGCGCTGGTCGCTGCGCACGTACACGGAATGCTCCACGGTATGGCGGAAGCCATCGAACGGCCGCCAGTCGCCGAAGGAAGCGTAGCCGAGCACGTTGTCCTCGGCGTCAACGGCGACGAGCACCGGGTAGCCCTGGGTTTGCCGGGCGCTGAACCAGGCCTGGCGGTTGCCCAGGCCCACGGCCTGCTCGTTCCAGATCGCCGTGGTGTTGAGCACGGCGTCGTTGTAGATCTCGCGGATCGCCGCCAGGTCGGCGGGCTGGGCGTCACGAACATGGGCAGTCATGGCGTGGCCTCAGGCGATGGGTTGATGGACGGTGACCAGTTTGGTGCCGTCGGGAAACGTCGCTTCGACCTGGATTTCCGGAATCATTTCCGGGATGCCTTCCATCACCTGCTCGCGGCTCAGCAGCGTGGTGCCAAAGTGCATCAGCTCGGCCACGGTCTGGCCGTCCCGGGCACCTTCGAGCAGTGCGGCGGAAATGTAGGCCATGGCCTCCGGGTAGTTGAGTTTCACGCCCCGGGCCAGTCGTCGTTCGGCGACGAGGCCGGCGGTGAAGATCAACAGCTTGTCTTTTTCGCGTGGGGTCAGGTCCATGTGCAGTCCAATAAGGGGCAGATAATTTTTTTCGCAGTAAACACCGATCCCT
>NZ_JAOSHO010000494.1 GCF_025917275.1 Pseudomonas agronomica
CAAGCTCCCTCGCCACAAAAGCTCGCTCGTCGCCTAGGTTGCATCGAGGCTTAGCGCGCCTTCTCGGGCTTATAGCCCAAGCGCAATCCCCCCCAATGACGCCCCTTGAGCATGATCGGCACCGACAGGTCATGCATCAGCTCACCGGTATCCCGGGTGTAGGTTTGCAGCAGCACCGGCTGCTGGTGACTGCCACAGCGAATCCCGGTGCGGTCGGAGAACTTGCGCTTGGTGCGGTTGCTCAGCGTGTCCACCTGAGGGTCGCCCGTCAATGGCTGGCAGAACGCGTTGTTGTGGGTCGGCACGTAGCCTTGCTGAGTGCAGGCAATCGCAAAGACCAGCCCTTCATGCCGTGCCAGCAATGGTTCCTGGATCGCCGGTAGCACCTGGTCGGTGTAGCGGTCGAAACGCGTCTGGAACTTGGCGGGATGGGTATTGGGGATGGGTTGGTAGTTTCGGTCGAACAGATCGTCCAGGCTGATGCGGCCCTGGTCGATGTCCGCCTCGAATTGCGCGGCGATCCGGCCCGCCCCCTCTCGCGCCAGGTCATAGACCCGTTGGTGATAATCGTCCAGGCCCACCTCGGCCAGGCGTTCGCTGATGGTTTCGGCCTGGCCCTCCATCTGCACGGCCGCCTCGGCCAGGCGCTGGGTCTGCTGGTCGCTGATGGCCAGGTCACCCCGCATCTGCTCGATGGCATGGAACAGGCTGTCGAGTTGCTCGCGATTGGTGTCGGTGCCTTGGGCGATGGCGCTGACCTGGGTTTCGACGCCGGCCGCCAGGCGAGCGATATTTTCCAGGTGCTGGCCCGTGTGCTCGACTTGCTGCACGCCGCTGTCCAGGTCGCCGGCCAACTGACGGATCTGCTCGACGACTTGCGCGGTGCGCTGCTGGATGTCCGCCACCATCACGCCGACCTCGCCGGTCGCTGCGGCGGTGCGCCCGGCCAGGCCGCGCACCTCATCGGCCACCACCGCGAAGCCACGACCATGTTCACCGGCCCGCGCCGCCTCGATGGCGGCATTGAGGGCCAGCAGATTGGTCTGGCTGGCAATCGACTGGATGACCAGGGACACGCGCTGGATTTCGTCGCTGCGCACGCTGAGCGCTTCGATCAGCTCACGGCTTTCATTGGCGCGCTGGCTGAGCTGATGCATGCGACTGATGGACTCCACCAATTCGCTGCGCCCGGCCACACTGCTGCGATGGGCCTCGCTGGCCGCCCCCAAGGCCTGTTGGCTGAGCTGCGAGGTGGCCTGTTCGGTGGCGATCATCGATTCGGCATTGCTGACGATCTGCGCGGCGGCACCCAGTTGCGACTGGACCTTGCCGGCCAACTGCTTGACGGAATAGGCCACGCCCGCTGCGGACAGCGCGTTATGGCTGGTGGTATAGGAGAGGTCGCGGGTCAGCTCGGCCAGGCTGTCGTTTGCCGCTTGTGCCGGTACATTGGCCAAGCGCGAGCGCAGGCGTGGCAACCAGACAATGAGCATTGCCAGGGGCAGGCCCAGGTACAATGACCAACCGCTCAACGTCATGCCGCACAGCAGCACAACCAGCGCCAGGCTTTGCAACGTCGGCGCAAGCCAGCGCGCCGTACCGCGCGCCACAGGCACCGAGGCCGGCGCTGTCGCCGCCAGAGATCCGTCTGTCGCCATTTTTCGTCACCCACATTTCTCGTTGTTATGCCAGCATTTAACGCCACTATCGAGCCATTATCCATGGTCCATTAGTCGTGTTTTCGGCCATAAATCGAGAAGCGTGAAGATCAGAAAGCAAAAAGATCGCAGCTTCGGATGAAGGGCTGCGATCTTTTCCAGAAACGGGGGATCAGGCCTGACGTTGGTGCTTGTCGATCTGCTCGTGGCGTTCTTGAGCTTCGATGCAATATTTGGTGGTCGGGCTGATGAGCAGGCGCTTGAGGCCGATGGGCTCGCCGCTGTCATCGCACCAGCCGAAGCTTTCATCGTTGATGCGGTCCAGGGCCTGCTCCAGTTGCGGCAGCATGCGTTGGTCGCGATCGATGGCGTTGACCAGCCAGGTGCGCTCTTCCTCTACGGAAGCAGCGTCCGCCGGGTCGGCCGGGCTGTCCAGGCTTTCAATGGCGATTCGGTTCTGTTCGATGCGCTCGTGGGTTTCGACTTTCATGTTCTGCAACAGCTTGGTGAAGTAAGCCAGTTGCTCGGCATTCATGTAGTCATCCGCCGGCATGGCCAGCAACTTTTCCTTTGTCATTGATTTCTCTATAAAAAAACGTGCATTAAGGCGAATTATGGAGCGTCCCGCATCAAGCGGCCACGCTCATCGGAAAGGCGCCGTCTATTCCAAGCGCCACCCGGCACTCAATTTACGAGGGGCGGCAGTCTAAGGCCGAGTTGGGGCGTCAGCAACCGAAAACATGGGGAAAATGTCCGACAAGTGCTTCAATTGCCGTTTAACGGGCCTCTGCCAGCCGTCGAAGTGCGTTTATAACAAGAAATTCGCTGCAATGACTGTATTAAGAAGACAAATGGCAGCGCCACGCGGGTCAGGCGTGGCGCTTTGTCGCATCGAGCGGTCGTTAACGCTTGAGCTTGCGCTTGTTGCGGTATTGATCGATCACCACCGCGACCACGATGATCAAGCCTTTGATGATGTCTTGGATGTACGCATCGACACCGACGAAGGTGAAGCCGCTGGCCATGACCCCGAGGATCAACGCGCCAATCACCGTCCCGGTGATGCGCCCCACCCCACCGGCGAGGCTGGTGCCGCCGATCACCGCCGCGGCAATCGCGTCCAGCTCGTACGACATGCCCATGCCCGCCTGCCCGGTCGCCGCCCGCGCTGATGCCACCACACCGGCCAGCCCCGCCAGCAGCCCGGCGATGCTGTAGACAATCACCAGGTGACGCTTGACGTTGATGCCCGACGTTCGCGCCGCCTGCATGTTGCCGCCGATGGCGTAGGTGTACTTGCCGTACTTGGTGTAGCGCAGGGCAATGTGGAAGATCACCGCCACCACCAGAAAGATAATCACCGGCATCGCGCCATGGCCGATGGCCGTGTACGAATCGGACAACATGCTCACCGGCTGGCCTTCGGTGTAGTAGCGCGCCAGGCCACGGGCCGAGACCATCATGCCGAGGGTGGCAATGAACGGCGGGATGCCGGTCACGGCAATGATACTGCCGTTGATCGCCCCCGCCAGCAGCCCCACGCCGAGCCCCGCCACCACCGGGATCCACACGGGCAAGTCAGTCAGGGAGGGAAACACCGCCCGGGCGAAATCCGAGGTCTGGGCCAGGCTGGCGGCAATCATCGCCGACAGCGCCAACACCGAGCCCGATGACAGGTCGATGCCGGTGGTAATGATCACCTGGGTCACGCCGATGGCCAGCAGGCCGATGATCGACACTTGCAGGATCATCAGCACCAGGCGCTGGGAGTTCATCAGGAAGCTCTGGTCGCGCATGATCCAGCCGAACATCTCGAACACCAGGCCGATGCCGATCAGCACCAGGAAGATACTCAGTTCCGTCGGCAACCGCCGACGCGTCCTGGCCGGTGCGGCCGCGGGTTTGTTTTCCAATATCGCGTTCATAGCCATTTACCTTTTGTTATCTGT
>NZ_JAOSHO010000495.1 GCF_025917275.1 Pseudomonas agronomica
CTCGCATCTCCCGACCTCCAGGTTGGCACAGATCTCGCTTAACCCACCCCACAGGTAACCAACGGCGGTTGCCCCACCTACGACAAAGACGTCGCATACCCATTGCCCTCCAGCAATCCGGGTTGCGGCGTTTTTTTGTTTTGGTCCTGCGGGACCGGTGGTGCGACCACAGGCGGCGCACTGCTCAAAGCACTGACTCATTTCTCGAGACTTTTACAGCTGAGGTGCGCGATGAATTCAAGCTTCTGGAAATCCGGCCATACCCCGACACTGTTCGCAGCCTTCCTCTATTTCGACCTGAGCTTCATGGTCTGGTACCTGCTCGGCCCGATGGCGGTGCAAATCTCCGCCGATTTGCATTTGAGCACCCAACAACGTGGCTTGATGGTGGCGACGCCAATCCTGGCCGGCGCGGTGTTGCGCCTGTTCATGGGGTTGCTGGCCGATCGCCTGTCGCCCAAGACCGCCGGCATGATCGGCCAGGTCATTGTGATCGGTGCCTTGTTCTGTGCCTGGAAACTCGGCATCCACAGTTATGAACAAGCCCTGCTGCTGGGGCTGTTCCTGGGCATGGCCGGGGCCTCGTTCGCCGTGGCGCTGCCATTGGCGTCCCAGTGGTACCCGCCGCAACATCAGGGCAAGGCCATGGGCATCGCCGGGGCCGGTAACTCGGGCACCGTGTTCGCCGCCCTGGCCGCGCCGATCCTCGCGGTGTCGTTCGGCTGGACCAACGTGTTCGGCTTCGCCCTGATCCCGCTGATCCTGACCCTGATCGCCTTCAGCTTGATGGCCAAGAACGCCCCCGAGCGCCCCAAGGCCAAATCCATGGCCGATTACCTCAAGGCCCTGGGCGATCGCGACAGCTGGTGGTTCATGTTTTTCTATAGCGTGACCTTCGGCGGCTTCATCGGCCTGGCCAGCGCCCTGCCCGGCTACTTCAACGACCAATACGGCCTGAGCCCGGTCACCGCCGGCTACTACACCGCCGCCTGCGTCTTCGGTGGCAGCCTGATGCGTCCACTGGGCGGCGCCCTGGCAGACCGTTTCGGCGGCATCCGCACCCTGCTGGGCATGTACACCGTGGCGGCTATCTGTATCGCTGCCGTGGGTTTCAACCTGCCAAGTTCCTACGCGGCGCTGGCACTGTTCGTGTGCACCATGCTCGGTCTGGGTGCAGGCAACGGTGCGGTGTTCCAACTGGTGCCACAACGTTTCCGTCGCGAAATCGGCGTGATGACTGGTTTGATCGGCATGGCCGGCGGCATCGGCGGCTTCGCCCTGGCGGCGGGCATGGGTGCGATCAAGCAGAGCACCGGCAGCTATCAACTGGCGCTGTGGTTATTCGCCAGCCTCGGTGTCCTGGCCTGGTTCGGCCTGCACGGCGTCAAGCGTCGCTGGAGAACCACCTGGGGTTCGGCCGCCGTTACCGCCGCTCGGGTATAACACGCAACCATGAGCCTGCAATTGAGCTTCGCCGAAGCGAGCGCCATCGGCCCCCGGGAAGAAAACCAGGACGCCCTGCGCCTGGTCACCCCCGCCCCGGCCTTGGCCGCCAGCAAGGGTTACCTGTTCGCCATCGCCGACGGCGTGAGCCAATGCGCCGATGGCGGACTGGCCGCCCGCTCGACCTTGCAGGCGCTGGCCCTGGATTACTATGCCACGCCCCAGACCTGGGGCGTGGCCCAGGCTTTGGACCGGCTGTTGCTGGCGCAGAACCGTTGGCTGCAGGCCAACGGCGGTGGGCAGCCGCTGCTCACCACCGTCAGCGCCCTGGTCCTGCGGGGCCGGCGCTTCACCCTCGCCCATGTCGGTGATTGCCGGGTCTATCGCTGGCACGCCGAACATCTGCAACGGGTCAGCGAAGATCACGTCTGGGAACAACAGGGCATGCAACATGTGCTCAAGCGCGCCCTGGGGCTGGATCAACACCTGATCCTGGATTTCCTCGACGGGGAACTGCGCGAGGACGAGACCTTCGTACTGCTCAGTGACGGCGTGTGGGCAGTACTCGGCGACACCGCCATCGCCGGCATTCTGCGTGACCAGCCAGACCTCGAACTCGCGGCCCAGACACTGGTGAACGCCGCCCACCTGGCCGGCAGCCAGGACAACGCCAGCGCATTGCTCGTGCGCGTCGATGCCTTGGGCGAAGCGAGCATCGGCGATGCGTTGATCCAGCTCCAGCAGTGGCCGTTACCACCGACGCTGAAGCCCGGCCAGGCCTTCGAGGGTTGGCAGATCGAAGGTTTGCTCGGCCAGAGCCAGCAATCGTTGCTTTACCGGGTCCATGACGGCCAGGGCCAACCCTGGCTGCTGAAAACCTTGCCTGCGCAACTGCGGGACGATTCCCGGGCTGGACAGGCCTTGTTGTCGGAAGAATGGTTTCTCAAGCGAGTCGCCGGCAGGCAATTTCCGGAAGTGCATGGCGTGCCCCAGCGCCAGCATCTGTACTACGTGATGCGCGAATATTCGGGCATGACCCTGGCCGAGCTGTTCGACCGGAACGGCACGCTGCCCCTGGCGCAATGGCAGGACCTCGCGCAGCGATTGGTGCGGGCGGTGGGCCTGTTGCATCGACGGCAGATCTACCACCGCGACATCAAGCCGGAAAACCTGCACCTGGGCGACGACGGTGAACTTCGCCTGTTGGATTTTGGCCTGGCGTATTGCCCAGGCTTATCCGAGGACCAGGCCAACGTCTTGCCTGGCACGCCCAGCTATATCGCCCCGGAAGCCTTCGGCGGTGCCGCGCCGACCGCTCGACAGGATTTGTACTCCGTCGGTGTGACCTTGTATTTCCTGCTGACCGGGCACTACCCCTACGGCGAAATCGAAGCCTTCCAGCGCCCGCGCTTCGGCGTGCCGGTCAGCGCCAGCCGCTATCGACCGGACCTGGCCGAATGGCTCGGGCAAAGCCTCGAACGTGCCGTCGCTGCGGACCCGGGCCAGCGCTTTGAAACCGCCGAGGAATGGTTGCTGTTGCTGGAACAGGGCGAGCGCCGCAGCTTGAGCGTAAGGCCCCGGCCCCTCTTGGAGAGAGAACCGCTGAAGGTCTGGCGGACGTTGGCGCTGGTGTCGCTGGTCGTGAATATCGTGCTGTTGTTCCTGGTATTCCACGGCTGAAATCAATCGCCCCTCGCAGGCATTGTCCCGCGGCAAGCCTGGAAGTCAGATCAAGCGCTGATCGCCAGGCCATGCCGGCGGTGATGCACGCTCAACTGATCCTTGATCAGCCGCAGCACCCGGGCTTCGTGTTCATGGATAAAGAAATGCCCACCCGCGAGCATGTCCACGGAGAAACTGCCGCAGGTTTCCCGGCTCCAGCCAATCAGCTGTTCCGTGGTGGCCTTGTCGGCCGTGCCGCCGAGCACATGCACGGGGCAGTTCAGCGGTGATCGAAGCTTGGGTTGGTAGCGCCCGCAGAGCAGGAAATCCGCCCGCAGCACGGGCAAGGTCAGGGCCATCAATTCTTCGTTGGCCAACACTTCTTCGCTGGTGCCATTGAGGGTGCGCAACTGGTCGATCAGTTCCGCATCGGTTTTCGGCTCGGCGAAGCCGCGATCGTAATCGGCGCGCATCGTCGGCGCTGCAGTACCCGA
>NZ_JAOSHO010000496.1 GCF_025917275.1 Pseudomonas agronomica
CGCGAGCAGGCTCGCTCCCACAGGTTAGAGAGGGTTCAAGCCAACACCTCCCCCGCCACCTGATCGATAGCCCCCTTGGTGATGTCGACGATCAGGTCCGCATCCTCGCGGGTCAGGATCAGCGGCGGGGCGAAGCCCAGGATGTCGCCGTGGGGCATGGCGCGGGCGATCATGCCGCGGTCCAGGCAAGCGGCCGAGACCTTGGGGCCGACCTTGAGTGCCGGGTCGAACGCTGTGCGCTGTTCACGGTCGGCCATGAACTCCACTGCCGCCAGCATGCCGTCTCCGCGCACTTCCCCCACCAACGGATGACCTTCAAGCGTTTCACGCAACCGACGGTTCAGGTAGCCGCCCACATCCTCGGCGTTGGCCGTCAGGTTTTCCCGTTCGAGGATGTCGAGGTTCGCCAGCGCCGCCGCTGCACAGATCGGATGTCCGGAATAGGTCCAGCCGTGGCCCATGGCACCTTCGGCCTGTGAGGCTTTTTCGATTACGCTCCAGACTTTTTCGCCGATGATCACCGCGGACAAAGGGGCATAGGCACTGGTCAGGCCTTTGGCGGTAGTGATCAGGTCCGGCTTCATGCCGTAGCGCTGGCTGCCCATTTTCGAACCCAGGCGCCCGAACGCGCACACCACTTCATCAGCAATCAACAACACGTCGTATTTCTTCAGGACGGCCTGGATCGCATCCCAATAACCGGCGGGCGGGACAATGATGCCGCCGGTGCCCATCAGCGGTTCGCCAATGAACGCCGCCACTGTCTCAGGCCCTTCGGCGAGAATCATTTTCTCCAGCTCGTCGGCGCAATAGCGCACGAAGGCCGCTTCGTCCATGCCCGCCGGGGCCTTGCGATACCAGTGTGGGCAGACGGTGTGCTTGACCCCCTCCGCCGGCAGGTCGAAGTGCTGGTGAAACGCTGGGAGCCCGGTCAGGCTGCCTGTCATGATGCCCGAGCCATGGTAGCCACGGTCCCGGGAGATTATTTTCTTCTTCTGCGGCCGGCCCAGCACGTTGTTGTAGTAACGCACCAGTTTGATCTGGGTTTCGTTGGCGTCGGAACCGGACAAGCCGTAATAAACCTTCTTCATCCCTTCCGGCGCCCAGTCCATGATGCGGCTGGACAGCTCGATGATCGCCTCGCTCGAATGGCCGACGTAGGTGTGGTAGTAGGCCAGTTCCTTGGCCTGCTTGTAGATGGCGTCAGCCACCTCGGTACGCCCGTAGCCGATGTTCACGCAGTAAAGGCCAGCAAAGGCGTCGATGAACTCACGCCCCTCGTGATCGCGAATGCGGATGCCCGACGCGCTCTTGATGATCCGCCCCTTGAGCGCGCCGCTGGCGTGATCATGGGCGTGGGTCGACGGGTGCATGAAATGCGCACGGTCTTGTTCGAACAGCGTGTTGAGTTCTTGGCTCATGCGGACTCTCCTGGGAACTGGCCTTGATGGTGCAGGCAAAAGTATTTGGTTTCGACAAAGGGCTCGAAGCCCTCGGTGCCGCCCTCGCGGCCGAGGCCGGAGGCTTTCATGCCACCGAAGGGAATCGGATGGCCGGTGAACTTGACGCCGTTGACCGCGACCATGGCGTGGTCGAGACGGCGGATCAGTGGGTAAATGACATCCAGGCGGTTGGAGCAAATATAGGCGGCCAACCCGTACTCGGTGTCGTTGGCCATTTCGACGGCTTCGTCCAGGGTGTCGAACGGCATCACCCCGGCGATGGGCGCGAAGTTTTCTTCACGGTAGATGCGCATTTGCGGTGTGACATCAGCCAGCACGGTGGGCTGGTAGAACAACCCGCCCAAGGCATGCGTTTCGCCGCCCACCAGGCGTTGAGCGCCCAACGCCAGGGCATCGGCGACGCGGTCGGCGGTCGCGTCGAACGCGGCCTGATGCATCAATGGGCCGACGTCCACCTCCTGTTCCTGCTGATCGACCATGGCCGGCCCGACCCGCAAGGCGCGCACCGCTGCGGTGAAGCGAGTGAGAAAAGCCTGGTACACCGGACGCTGGACCATGATTCGGTTGGCCGCGCAGCAGTCCTGGCCCGAGGTCTGGAACTTCGCCTCCACGGCGACTTTCACCGCCAGGGCCAGGTCGGCATCGGCGCAGACAATGAACGGCGCGTTGCCGCCCAGCTCCAACGCGACTTTCTTCACGTCATGGGCCGCCGCTTGCAGCACCAGCTTGCCGACCCGGGTCGAGCCGGTAAAGCTCACCGAGCGAACGCGGCGGTCCTTGACCAGCGTTTCCATGGCCATTTGCGGCTCGCCCAGGACCACGTTGAAGACCCCGGCAGGGAAGCCGGCTTCTTCGGCCAATTGTGCCAACGCCAAGGCCGAGTACGGTGTTTCGTGGGCCGGCTTGATCACCACGGTGCAACCGGCGGCCAACGCGGCCGCGGCCTTGCGGGTGATCATGGCCGATGGGAAATTCCACGGCGTGAGCAGCGCACAAACCCCCACCGGTTCCTTGACCGTGCCAAGGTGCGCATTCGGGATATGGCTGGGAATGTTCTGGCCGTACAGGCGCCGGGCTTCCTCGGCGAACCAAGGAATAAAGCTGGCGGCATAAGCGATTTCGCCACGGGACTCGGCCAAGGGCTTGCCCTGTTCCAGGCTGAGAATTCGCGCCAGGTCCTCGCTGTGCTCGGTGATCAACGCCGCCCAGCGCCGCAGGATGGCGCCGCGCGTCTCCAGGCTTTGTTCGCGCCACAAAGCAAATGCGCGATGCGCCGCGTCCACCGCCGCGACGATCTGCAGTTGATCGAGCATTGGCACGTGGCCGATGACGGTGCGGTTGGCCGGGTTGTGGACGGCGACGCTGTGGCCGCTGTCGCTGTGGACCCAATGGCCGTCGACGTAGCAAAGCGCTTTGAACAACAGCGGATGTTGGTAAGGCATGACGTTCACTCCAGAGCGTGTGCGTGAATCCATGCTAGGGCAGCGGCGCTTGGGTTTTCGGGTGTTTGCGTGGGGTCAGACCGTGGTTTTTTTCTGGAAAGAACGGGTCGTAAAGTGTTTTCTGCGGCGCTCAGGAGGACGACGCCAGCTCCGCCGGCAACGCACCGGCGGTCTTGATGGTCTTGGTGACGATGTAGGTGAAGTAGCGTTCGATGCCGAGGTCTTCGAGCAGCAGTTGGTCGACGAAACGTTGATAGGCATCGACGTCCGGCGCCTGGATCATCGCCAGGTAATCCACCCCGCCACCGGTGGCGTAACAGAACGCCACTTCAGGCGCGGCGACCATGCGCTGCTCGAAACGGCGCATGTCCTGGGCGGTGTGCCGGGCCAGGGTGATCTCCACCAGCACTTGCTGGCGCTTGAACACCGCGGCCCAGTCGATCTGCGCCCGATAGCCGATGATCAGGCCTGCGGCTTCCAACTTGCGCACCCGCTCCCAGGCCGGCGTGACCGACAGGTTGATGGCTTCGGCCAGGCTCGACTTGGTGATCCGCCCGTCGTCGGCGAGGATCTGCAGGATCTTCAGGTCGTAGCGATCGAGCTTGTGCATGGGGCCGGGCTCCGGGCGGTTAAAAAACTCAGACTCAACGCAGGCCTTTGTGGGAGCGAGCTTGCTCGCGA
>NZ_JAOSHO010000497.1 GCF_025917275.1 Pseudomonas agronomica
GCGCCGCCCAGGTACCGGACCTGCAGGGTGATCGACAGGCCGTTGGGGTAATCCTCCAGGTAGACGTTGCGCTGGTCGGCATAGACCCGATATGTCGATTCGGTGGCTTGCAACGTGGTCCCGGCCACCTTGCCTGGCGCGCTGATGGCCAGGGCGTTGGACTTCACCGCCTGCAGCTTATCGAAGGTCAGGGGCAGGTCGACGATGCCGCCATACACGTAGTAATCGAACAAAAAGCGGCTGGTCGGCTCCAGGGTCGTCAACGTGGTGGCGCCGGCGCTGATGGTCACTGTCCCGTAATTGGCGTTGGGGCCGATGGGGCTGGTGATGTCGTCCCTGACGGTCCGGAAGGTTTCCTTCGGTATGACGTTCACCATGTCGATGCTCAGGTAACCGGTGCCGTCCAGGTCGGCATAACCGGCATTGCCCGTGCTCTGGTTGACCAGTTGCCGGCCCGGCTGGCAGTTCAGCGGCTCGTCGGCGAAGGCCGGGGCCAGGGTGCCGATGACCCGGCCAATGCTCGGGTTGGGTGTGTACTTGCCGGCGGCGTAATCGGCGTCCAGTTGCTCGGTGGTCATCGTCGGGCACATTTCGAACATGACGAAACGCAGGACGATGCCTGTCGCGCCCGGCGCCTGGATGATCGAGCGCAGGCCGCTGCTGTTCTGGTTCCAACTGACGATGCTGCTCATTGGGAAGGTCAGTTGAAACGTGCCGCTGGCGTGAAAAGAGCCCGGTGCATCCATTTTTGCCGGCAACAGCACACGTCCCGCGACGTCGAAACTGCTGCACACGGTGTCGTAGCGGATCAGTAATTGGACGTTGTCGTTGCCACCGATTTGCAGCCCACCGACGAAAATCTGCGTGGTCGTCGAGGCGGTGGGGTCCAGGTCCACCATCATCGGGCCGGAAACCGGGCCTTGGCCGGTCACCGGGTCCACCGAGCCGAGAAGGTAGACGGCCTGGCCCACCAGGTCGCCGGTGGTGGTGATACTGCCAGGGTTGCCTTGGGAGCTGATCAAGGCGTTCTGCATGTCGACGACATGTTGCCCGTAGTGATTCCAGCCACCGGCGGTGTAGTAGTTGCCGGCGGGGGCATTGATCATATTGTTCAGTTGGTCGTCGGAGTAGGGTTCGGCGCCCGGTGCCAGGGTCGAGGTGGTCAGGTCGAAGAGCGGCCAGTCATCGTTGCCATCGTAGGGAATGGTTGGCGAGTTGTTCGGCAGGCTGACGTCCGTGCGGATGCCGCCCCAGAAGTTCAGCCGTGGTCCGTTCAGGATGCTCATGGTCTATTCCTCTTCCTTGATGGTTTTGCCGACAGGCGCGTTGGCGAATTTGAACAGGTAGGAGTAGTCGGACTTGTAGGGGCTCCTGACCGGTGTCGCCATGGAATGGCAATTCATGCAACTGCTGTTGGGCTGGATATAGCTCTCCATGGTCACGTTGGCCGAGAGTGCGGGTGTCGGCTGGCCCAGCGGATTGCTGGGGTTGTCTGGCATCAATGGGCGCTGGGTGGTGATCAACTGGTAATACTTCAGGACGCTGCGTTGCAGGTCCGGGTCGCTGCGGTAGCGGGTGTTGACCGCGTGGGTGATCTCGGCGATCGGGGTGAACCGGTTCAACGGGTTGGGGGTCTGGAAGGTGGTGCCGGGCTTGGGCACGCAGACCAGGTGTGCGCCCTGGGGCTGCCAGTCGCAGGGCGACTGGTTGAGGGTGGCTGGCGCAGCGCTGGGGTTGAAGTAGGAATAAGCCGTCCCGGAGGCCGGCTGGTCGACCCACACCCCGTTCACCTGCACTTTGGGCGGAACGTTGTCGATCTGCTCGAAGGTCGACCAGATCCATTGCGGATAACCGTTCACCTTGGTGATGAGGTGCAGCCCCACCAGGCCCAGGTAGGCCTCGGTGACCCCGGTGCGCTGCCCTTGCTCGTCGAACGTGGCCACGCGCGCGAGCATGGTCAGGTAGTGGCTGGCGTTGTCTTTTGGGGTGAGGATGCGCCAGCTCGATTTCACTTCGATGACCCCGTAGGGGAAGTTGATGTTGTTGGCTTTGGAAACCACATCGGCGTTGTAGAACTGATGGGCGACGATGTAGTTATAGGAGGTCTCGTTGGCCGAGATGTCGTAGTAGGTCGGGTTGCCGGCCTGGTCGATGAGCCAGCCGCCGACGGCCTGGTCGACGGCATTCACCTGGGAGCTGTTCTTCAGCGCGGCGATGTTGATGATGCCCAGGCTCTTGGCACGTTGCGGGGAGTTCCATGGGCCTGGATCGGCCCCCTGTGGCAGGAAGGTTTCCTCCACGGTCTTGTAGGTCTGCCAGACGGTGTAGCCGGCATCTCCGGGTTGCTTGCTGCAGTCGGGATCACCACGCTGCCCCGCCTGGGCGGGCCAGTTCACGGCGATGAAGAGCTGCCAGCTGTATTGATCGAACAGATCCTGGCTGGCATTGGCGGCCGGTGCGGTACTGGGAGGTTGGCAATTCAGGTTCGAGGCCTGCGTCCGTGGCATGGCGTGCTCCTGGGATTGTTCCAAGGCCAGCGCCGGAAAATTGGCCAGACCCAGCAGTACCAGGGTGAAACGGAGTGAAGTATTCATGGCGATCCTTCGACGTAGGTCAGGGTTTGCGCTGCATGAGTTTGTTCCACTGCGCCTTTTGCCCGTTGCTCTGGGAAGCCGGCGGCTCGAACAGCTGGCAGGGCGGCGGATTCGCCGGGCACATCGCGGCCACCTGGGCCCAGGTCTGGGCCGGGTCCGGTTTGGCGATGCGGAACTGGGTATAGTTCTGGCTGACGATCGGCGCATTGGCGACGCTGGTGTCACCGGAGAAAAAGAACGACTGGGGCTGCCGGTAGGGCGGTTGTCCCGTCATCTTTTTGTAGAAGGCATAGCCGAACAGGATCGGACCCTGGGGCGATTGAAGGTCCAGCGCGTAGGCCTGCACGCTACCGTCGAGGTTCTGGCTGCGCACGGCGCTGTAGGGCAGGTGCTGGATAAAGTCTTGCCGTGGCGGATGGTTCATCGGCGAGAACATGCAGCAGGCCGGCATGTCCTTGGGGCGATCCTGCGGGTAGGTCAGGAAGTAGGCCTTGTTGCCCAGGGACACGAAGGAGCAGGTGTAGTTATTGTTCTTGATCGGGAAGATCGGCAGGCAGTATTTCTCGTAGTGCTCCATCATCGCGCCGAAGCCGTCACCATCCGGCGGGATATAGGTGGTGTCGTAGTAGCTGGTGCCTCGGGAGACGGTGTAGTCCGCCGGGGCCAGGGTGGAGGGGGGATTGCTGTAGGGCGGCGGGTTCTTCTCGTAGTTATGCATCACCCGGTACATCGTCCAGTCGCTGATCCAGAACGCCGGGAAAAACGGATCGGAAGGGTCGCCCGGGGCGCGTTTGGCAATACAGTTGCCGTTCTGTTCGTTACAGCCCTCGGTGTTGTGCACCCCCATGGTGAAGTACACCGCGCCGCTGTCCTGGGCGAAGAGCGGTGGGCTGAACAGCAGGATCAACAGCAACAGCCGGTTCATGAGACTGGTTTTCATATCGACACTCCTGTGAAGTGCCGGGTGATTGACTTCTCACCCGGTCCATT
>NZ_JAOSHO010000498.1 GCF_025917275.1 Pseudomonas agronomica
GCGAGCAGGCTCGCTCCCACAGGGGTAGGTGGTGGGGTCGGAGTTCAGGCAACAAAAAGCCCCGCATGTGCGGGGCTTGGTGTTATCAGCTTGATCAGCTGCCTTTCACAGCCTTGCCGTTGACCGTGCCGTCCTGGAGCATGATGTTGTACTCCTTGCCGTCGGTCTCGACTTGTTGCAGGCGAACCAGCAGGTAGTCCCAATCCTTGGCGAACCAGAGCACGGTGATGCGCTTGCTCTGCGTCGGGTCGCGCACGCGCTCGACCTTGATCGCGTCGATCTGGCCGGCCTTGGTGTCGACTTTTTCCGAGCCCAGCACACGGAAGTCATAAGTATCGATTTCGCCGTCATCGACGACTTGATAGCTCATGCTCTTCTTGCCGGCTGCCACGTCGTGCTGCAGGGCCAGTTGGTAAGTGGATTTATCAACCATGCCCCGGTTCAGCGGGAGCTTGACCGCGTCACCGCGATCGGTGCCGGTGACCATCTTGGTATTCCAGTCGAAGTCCAGGTCGGCCTTCTTGGCCTTGCCCAGGCCGCCGCGTTCGAAGTGATAGGACTGGGGCAGCAAGGTGTCCTTATCCAGCGTCAGGGTGCTTTCTTCGGTCAGGCTGGCGATCATCATCGAGGCCTTGAAGCTCAGCTTCCAGGTGCCATTGGCTTCCTTGGTCAGGCTACGCTCGGCGGTGCCGCTCATGGGCAACTGTTTCCAGTCGGCGGTGTAGCTGGCGGAGAACGGTTGAAGGTCTGAGGCCTGTGCCAGGGGCAAGGCAAGCAGAGCGCAAGCGAAGAGCAGGGCGCGACGCATAAAATCTCCTAGTGTCGAATCAAGTGGCCGCTGGCGGCGAGCAACTGGCCGTCCAGTGAGGCGCCGCGATCGTCGAGGGTCAGCCGTCCTTCGGCAAACCAACGCACGGCCATCGGGTAGACCTGGTGCTCGCGGGCATGGACCCGTTGCGCCAGGCTTTGCGGCGTGTCGTGCAACTCTACCGGTATTGCTGCCTGTACGACCAGTGGTCCGCCATCGAGTTCCTCGGTGACAAAGTGCACCGAGCAGCCATGCTCCGTGTCTCCGGCCTCCAGCGCCCGCTGGTGAGTGTGTAACCCTTTGTATTTGGGCAGCAGCGAGGGATGAATGTTGAACAGGCGGCCCTGGTAGTGCCGCACGAAGCCAGCGCTGAGAATGCGCATGAAGCCGGCAAGTACGACCAGTTGCGGATTGAAGGTGTCGATCTGTTCGATCAGCGCGGCGTCGAAGGCTTCGCGGCCCTCGAACCCCTTGTGATCCAGGACGCGGGTGTCGATACCCGCGTCCTTGGCACGCTGCAGGCCGTAGGCATCGGCGCGGTTGGAGATCACCGCGCGGATGCGGACCGGGCTGTCGCCGGTCCGCGTGCTGTCGATCAGGGCCTGCAGGTTACTGCCGGTGCCGGACAGCAGCACCACGACGTTACAGGTTGCAGGCATCTGCTCGTGCATCAATGTGCCTTAAGATTTTTCAGCTCGACCTGTGCGGCGCCTTCCGCCGCAATGGCGATCTGGCCGATGACCCAAGGCTGCTCGCCGGCTTCGCGCAGTACGTTCAGGGCGGTTTCGACGTGCTCCTGGGCCACGCAGATGACCATGCCCACGCCGCAGTTCAGCACGCGGTGCATTTCGGTTTCATCGACGTTGCCTTTCTCTTGCAGCCAGTCGAAGACCGCCGGGCGGGTCCAGCTCGCCACGTCGACCACGGCCTGGGCGCCTTTTGGCAGTACGCGCGGGATGTTGTCCAGCAGGCCGCCACCGGTGATGTGGGCCATGGCCTTGACGGCGCCGGTGTCCTTGATCAGCTTGAGCAGCGGCTTGACGTAGATGCGGGTCGGGGCCATCAGCAGGTCGGCCAGCGGCTTGCCGTCGAGCTGGGTGTTCTCGATGTCGGCGCCGGACACTTCGATGATCTTGCGGATCAGCGAGTAGCCGTTGGAGTGCGGGCCGGAAGATGGCAGGGCGAGCAGGGCATCGCCAGCCGCGACTTTCGAGCCGTCGATGATTTCGGCTTTTTCCACGACGCCGACGCAGAAGCCGGCCAGGTCGTAGTCTTCGCCTTCGTACATGCCAGGCATTTCAGCGGTTTCGCCGCCGACGAGGGAGCAACCGGACAGCTCGCAGCCGGCGCCGATGCCGGTCACGACCTGGGCGGCGGTGTCGACGTTCAGTTTGCCGGTGGCGTAGTAGTCGAGGAAGAACAGCGGTTCGGCGCCGCAGACCACCAGGTCGTTCACGCACATGGCCACCAGGTCGATGCCGATGCTGTCGTGCTTGTTCAGGTTCAGGGCCAGGCGCAGCTTGGTGCCGACGCCGTCGGTGCCCGAGACCAGGACCGGTTGCTTGTAGCCGGCCGGGATCTCGCAGAGGGCGCCAAAACCGCCCAGGCCGCCCATGACTTCCGGGCGCGCGGTGCGCTTGGCGACGCTCTTGATGCGTTCGACCAATGCTTCACCGGCGTCGATGTCTACACCGGCGTCCTTGTAGCTCAGGGAGGGTTGCTTGCTCATGATCCAGGCCTTTAAAGGGGGGATTTCTGGGTAACGACCGATCGCCGGGGCCGTCGAATAACCGTTGTACGAATTATTCCGGGTGCCCAGCCATTGCCGGTCTGCGAAGGCGCGCGATTTTATCAGGCTTGTGGAGCAGCGGCCATCCTCGCGCCGACGGGCAGGGACATATCCGCCAAAAAAAACCGATATTTCTTGTATTGGTACTGTGCAACGCGTCTGTATAAGGTGTAGCGGTAAGCGACTATGGTTATGACCGTGGGAAACTTGCATCGGGCGGGTGAATGTTTTGCCAGGTGCCGTGTCACAGCCATGCTCAATCTTCTCCACACGGCCGGTGCCAGCCGTTATGTCCGGGAATCTTCCATGCGTTTGTTCAAATTCTTGTCTGTTGGCTGCTTGTCGCTGATCAGCCTCGCGAGCCATGCCGAAACCCTCAATAACCTTTACCAGGTGCGTGAGCCGGTCAGCAGCCAGGCGCCGGACGAGCGTAACCAGGCGACGTTGCGAGCCCTGGACACCCTGGTGCTGCGCCTGACCGGTGACACCAAGGCCGCGCAGAACCCAGGGCTGGCGGCGATCCGCAAGGACCCGCAGCAAATCATTCTTCAATACGGCTACGACGCCGGTCCGCCTGAGAGCCTGCAAGTGGACTTCGATCCCGCCAGCACCGATCGGGCGTTGCGCTCGGCGGGCCTGTCGCTTTGGGGGGCAAATCGTCCCTCGATCCTGGCCTGGTGGTTGAACGATTCGGCGGAAGGTTCCAGCCTGGTAGGGGATGGGCAAGGCAGCGCTACGCCGCTGCGCCGTGCCGCTCAGCACCGGGGGTTGCCATTGCACTTGCCGCTGGCGGACCTGAGCGAGCAGATTGTCGCGACGGCACCAAGCCTGGAAGGCAATGATCCGGCCCCGTTGCGTAATGCTTCGGAGCGTTATGGCTCGGACGCCTTGCTGGCTGTCCACGCGAAAGAAGAGGGCGGCCAATGGCAAGCGACCTGGCGCCTGTGGCTGGGGGACCAGCGCGAGCAAGGCAACGCTCAAG
>NZ_JAOSHO010000499.1 GCF_025917275.1 Pseudomonas agronomica
ATCGCGAGCAAGCTCGCTCCCACAAAGGGTTTGGTGTTTTTTCGGCCAGTTATCACACAGCCCCAAATGGGCGTTTTTTTTGCAGCGTGGGGCGGGCATACTAGGCCGTCCCTTTCCCTGGTGTCGCCCGCCTCTATGCTTCGCGTCCTGATAGCCCTTGCCCTGACCTGCCTCCTCCAACCGGCCTTTGCCGACGAGCGCGCGCAAACCCAACAACAGTTGGAAGCCACGCGCCAGGACATCGCCGAGCTGAAGAAGCTGCTGGGCAAGCTGCAGGAAGAAAAGTCCAGCGTCCAGAAGGACTTGCGCGGCACCGAGACCGAGATGGGCAAGCTGGAGAAGCAGGTCGACGCCCTGCAGAAAGAGCTGAAGAAAAGCGAATCCGAGCTGCAGCGACTCGATGGTGAGAAAAAAAAACTCCAGAGCGCGCGCACTGAACAGCAAAAGCTGATCGCCATCCAGGCTCGGGCGGCCTACCAGAACGGGCGCCAGGAATACCTCAAGCTGCTGCTCAACCAGCAGAACCCCGAGAAATTCGCCCGAACCCTCACTTATTACGATTACCTGAGCCAGGCACGCCTGGAGCAGCTCAAGAACTTCAACGAAACCCTGCGCCAACTGGCCAATGTCGAAAAAGACATCGAGTTGCAGCAAGCCCAGTTGCTGGTGCAGAAAAGCAGCCTGGACACCCAGCGCGAAGAACTCGAGAAGGTCCGCAAGGAGCGCCAAGAGGTCCTGGCCAAGCTCAACGATGACGTGAAGGCCCGTGACAGCAAGCTCAAGGCTCGCGAGCAGGATCAGGCCGAACTGGCCAACGTATTGAAAACCATCGAAGAAACCCTGGCTCGCCAGGCCCGCGAGGCAGAAGAAGCGCGCCAGAAAGCGCTGATCGCCCAGCAGGAAGCCGAAAAAAAGCGGTTACGTGAAGCCCAGGCCGACGCGGACGCCGGCGACGCACCGCGCAAACCGGCAAAATCCAGCCCCGGCGCACTGGTTTCCAGTGACGGTGAAACCTTCGGCGGCGCTTTTGCTTCGGCCCGAGGCAAACTTCCATGGCCGGTCAATGGTCGATTACTTGCGCGCTTCGGTGAAACCCGCGGCGACGATACCCGTACCAAGTGGGACGGCGTGATGATCAGCGCCTCCGCCGGTAGCCAGGTGCATGCCGTACATGGCGGGCGCGTGGTGTTTGCCGATTGGCTGCGTGGCGCCGGTTTGCTGGTGATCCTCGATCACGGCAATGGATACCTGAGCCTTTACGGCCACAACCAGACCCTGCTCAAATCGGCGGGGGATGTGGTCAAGGCCGGCGAGTCCATCTCAACGGTCGGCAACAGTGGCGGGCAGGATACGCCAGCACTGTATTTCGCTATTCGCCAGCAGGGTCGCCCCAGTGACCCGGCCCAATGGTGTCGTGCGCAAGGATAAGCGCGCCCATCCAACTCAGGAGTTCGTTCGACATGCTGCATTTGTCCCGCCTCACCTCGCTGGCCCTGACGATCGCCCTCGTGATCGGCGCGCCCCTGGCTTTCGCCGCCGAGCCGGCCCCGTCGGCACCCGCCGCGACCACCAAGGCCCCGCTGCCGCTGGACGAACTGCGCACCTTTGCCGAGGTCATGGACCGGATCAAAGCCGCGTACGTCGAACCGGTGGACGACAAGATGCTGCTGGAAAATGCCATCAAGGGCATGCTCAGCAACCTTGATCCGCACTCGGCCTATTTGGGGCCGGACGACTTTGCCGAGCTGCAGGAAAGCACCAGCGGCGAGTTCGGCGGCCTGGGCATCGAGGTGGGCAGCGAAGACGGCTTCGTCAAGGTCGTCTCGCCCATCGACGACACCCCTGCTTCCAAGGCCGGCATCCAGGCCGGTGACTTCATCGTCAAGATCAATGGCCAACCGACACGCGGCCAGAGCATGACCGAAGCCGTGGACAAGATGCGCGGCAAGATCGGCCAGAAGATCACCCTGACCCTGGTACGCGACGGCGGCACGCCATTCGACGTGACCCTCACGCGGGCGGTCATCCAGGTCAAGAGCGTGAAGAGCCAACTGCTGGAATCGGGCTACGGCTACATCCGCATCACCCAGTTCCAGGTCAAGACCGGCGAAGAAGTCGCCAAGGCCTTGGCCAAGCTGCGCAAGGACAACGGCAAGAAACTCAACGGCCTGGTCCTGGACCTGCGCAACAACCCCGGCGGCGTACTGCAATCAGCGGTGGAAGTGGTCGATCACTTCATCACCAAAGGCTTGATCGTCTACACCAAGGGGCGCATTGCCAACTCCGAACTGCGCTTCTCCGCCACTGGCAATGACCTGAGCGAAGCCGTTCCGCTGGTCGTGCTGATCAATGGCGGCAGCGCCTCGGCCTCGGAAATCGTCGCCGGCGCCCTGCAGGATCAGAAACGCGGCGTGGTCATGGGCACCACCAGCTTCGGCAAGGGCTCGGTGCAGACCGTGTTGCCGCTGAACAACGACCGCGCCCTGAAGATCACCACCGCGCTGTACTTCACACCGAATGGCCGCTCCATCCAGGCCCAGGGCATCGTCCCTGATATCGAAGTGCGCAAGGCCAAGATCACCAGCGAGGCGGACAGCGAGTACTTCAAGGAAGCCGACCTGCAAGGTCACCTGGGCAATGGCAACGGCGGCGCCGACAAACCGACCGGTTCCGGTGGCAAGGCCAAGCCGATGCCGCAGGACGACGACTATCAGTTGGCCCAGGCCTTGAGCCTGCTCAAAGGATTGAACATCACGTCCGGCCGCTGAGATGGGCCTGCGTTGCCTCTTCATCCTGTTGTGCCTGCTGGCGGGGGCCGTTGACGCGGCCCCCGCCACGCCCTCCTCGCCGCACAAGGCTTACCTGAGCCTGATCATCGATGACCTGGGACAGAACCTGCCCCGGGATCGCCGTGTGCTGGCCCTTCCCGGCCCGGTCGCCGCCGCGATCATGCCCGACACACCCCATGCCGCCGAATTCGCTCGCGAAGCCCATCGCGCCGGCAAGCTGGTCATGCTGCACATGCCCATGGACCCGGCCACCGGGCCGTTCGCCTGGCACCCAGACCTTTCCATCGAAGAGTTGGGCAAGCGCCTCGACGCCGCGTTTGCCGCCGTGCCCTACACCAGTGGCATCAACAACCACATGGGCAGCCGCATGACCGCCCAGCCCCAAGCCATGGCGTGGTTGATGGCAAATCTGCAGCAGCGGCACAAGTTTTTCGTCGACAGCCGCACCAGCGCACAGACCGTAGCTGCCGCCGAAGCGCAGAAGATCGGCCTGGCCAGCGTGTCGCGGGATGTGTTCCTGGATGACGAGCGCACCGAAGCGGCCATCGCCCATCAGCTCCAGACCGCCATCGACCTGGCCCACCGACAGGGCTCGGCCGTGATGATCGGCCATCCCTACCCGCAGACGTTGGCGGTACTCGAACGCGAACTGCCCAAGCTCAAGGCCCAGGGCATCGAATGGATCGACCTAAAGTCGATGATCAGCCTGCGCAGCAATCGGGCAATGGTTGGGCATGGGAAGGATGGGGTTTATCGGTAGCAGCCCATCGCGAGCAAGCTGACTCCCACA
>NZ_JAOSHO010000005.1 GCF_025917275.1 Pseudomonas agronomica
GACCTATCACACAGAAATATCCAACCGGCTGATCTTGCCCTGCTCATCGAGCCGGAAGGTGTAGCGCAACTCCAGCGGACTGCCGGGGAAGGTCCCCGAGATCAGGTTGTGGACCAGCACCTTTCCGGTGCGTTGCTGCACGTTGAGGACTTCAACCCGTGGCTCGTAACGTCGCGCGGTGTCTTCCATCCATTGGGCGATGGCCTGGGTACCGACCCGGTGATTGCCCTCGTCGAAGACGTTGGCATTCTCGGCAAAGAAACGCGTCGCCGCCGAGCTGTCGCGGGCGTTGGCGGCGGCGATATAACCGGCAATGGCCGGGGCCAGGGAAGAGGCGGGATTGGACATGTCAGGGCTCCTTGTTTTATCGATCCACAGCCATGCTAAAACAGCGTCATGTCAGTTTTTGTCAGGAGTGAAACGCCCTGCTTCGTCCAGGTTCATCAGTGCAAACCAGGCCCGCAACAAGTCGCTGCGCCGGCCCGGATAACGCTCCCCCTGGGCTGCGGCCGCCGCAATCCGGTCGGTGCGAAAGGTCCGATAGGCGCCGCGCAATTCACACCAGGCCACCACCACCCGGGCCTCGTTGAAAAAACCCAGGGCCAGGGGCCAGATCAAGCGCTGGCTCGGTATCTTGTTCACGTCGGCGTAATCGATGTGCAACTTGGCCTGACTGCGAATGGCCTGGCGATAGACGTTCAGGTCGACGATATTCTGGGGATAGCCATAACCCGCAGGCCCCGGCAGAACCGTCGGGTTGTGCAAGGCGTCCCGCAAACCCGGCGCCAGCACGGCATCGACCTTCGCCAAGGCGTCAGCGGCGGCCTTGCCCAGCACCTCATCGCCGCGCTGGTCGACGTAGCGCAACCCCAGCACGATGGCTTCGATTTCATCGGCGGTGAACATCAAGGGTGGCAGGAACAGCCCACTGCGCAACACATAGCCGATGCCCGCCTCACCCTGGATCGGCGCACCCATCGCCGTGAGTTCGGCGATATCGCGATACAGTGTTCGCTCGGATACATTCAACTCGGTCGCCAATGTCGCGGCGGTGACCGGGCATCGCTTGCCCCGCAAGACTTGCAGCAACGTGAGCAGCCGAGTGGTTCGCGACACGATAGAAAAAGATCCAAAGGAAATTCGCAGCAGATTAGCAGAGCCTGGTGTCAGAAACTGTCAGGAGAGCGGCGCCCTCGCCACGGAGTATTGTTCCACCCAATGTTATTGTTGTGTCCACAGTTCTGATGGGAAAGTATCCATGCGCAAAATCCTCGGCTTGTCTCTCATCCTGGCGATACTCAGCCTGAGCGCCTGCGCCCTCTTCCAGCACCGGGACCCACTGAACATCAACGTGGTCGGCATCGAGCCATTGCCCAGCCAGGGCCTGGAGATGCGATTTGCGGTTAAACTGCGCCTGCAGAACCCCAACGAGACCACCATCGATTACAACGGTGTAGCGCTGGACCTGGAGGTCAACGGTCATACATTGGCGACAGGAGTCAGTGACCAGACCGGCTCGATACCACGTTTTTCCGAAGGCATCCTGAGCATACCGGTGAGCATTTCGGCTTTTTCTGTGTTGCGCCAGACGCTGGGCCTGAGCCAGACCCAAAGCCTGGACAACCTGCCTTATGTGCTCAAGGGCAAACTCGCGGGCGGGCTGTTCGGCACGATGCGCTTCGTCGACCGCGGAACCCTCGACTTGCCGGGTTCCACGGCCACTTGGTGATTACCTGGTAAAACGCACCCCCGGCCTGGCCCGCTCATCCACCACCAGTTCGAACACATCCGGCCTGGCGTAGTGGCCGACCACGTCATAGTCATAGCGCGCCCGCACCAGCTCGTCGGTGTCGATTTCTGCGGTCAACAACCCGGCACTGCCCTTCAACGGTCCTGCCAGCACATCACCCATCGGCCCGACAATCACGCTGCCGCCCGCGATCAGGGGCCGCTCCACCGGCCAGTTCGCCACGTCGATACTCAACGCCTGGGGTGACGCCTGGACCTGGCAGGCACTGACCACGAAACACCGTCCTTCGTGGGCGATATGACGCATGCTCACTTGCCACATCTCCCGCTCATCCACCGTTGGCGCACACCAGACGTCCACCCCTTTGGCGTACATGGCCGTGCGCAGCAGCGGCATCATGTTCTCCCAGCACACCGCCGCGCCCACCCGCCCGACCTGGCTGTCGATCACCGGCAACGTCGAGCCATCGCCCTTGCCCCAGATCAGCCGTTCAGTGCCGGTGGGCATCAACTTGCGATGCTTGGCCACCAGGCCTGCGTCCGGCTCGAAATACAGCGCGGTGCAGTACAAGGTACTGCCAGCACGCTCAATGACACCCAGCACCAGGCTGGCCCCGGTGCGCGCCGACAAGCCGGCCAACGCCTCCGTCTCGACGCCCGGCACGTCGATGGCGTTGGCGAAGTAGCGCGCGAATGCCTCGCGCCCTTCCGGCAACCGATACCCCAACTGGGTGCCGAACCCCTCGCCCTTGGGATAGCCACCCAATAGCGCCTCGGGCATCACCACCAAACGAGCGCCAGCTTCAGAAATGGCCTCTTCGTAAGAAAGAATCTGCGCCAATGTTTCGGCTTTGCCCCCCGGCAACGAGCCGATCTGCAAGGCAGCGACGATGGATCTAGGCATGGTCTTGAACTCCGTGATTTCAGGTGTTGCCGATTCTCCAGTGCCGACGGATCATGAATAAAGCCCAGCACGCTGCTAAAAGATATGAGCCAGATGAATATCACCGACGTCGACCTGAACCTGCTGAAAACTTTCGAAGCCTTGCACGACGAATCCAGCGCCAGCCGCGCGGCCCTGCGCCTGGGCGTGACTCAGTCAGCCATAAGCGCCGCGCTGCGCAGGCTTCGCGGGCTATACGACGATCAATTGTTCGTGCGCACGGGCCGCGGCCTGGCCCCGACGCTTCGGGCCAATCAGTTGAAGCCGGTGATCAGCGATGCGCTGGACAAATGCCGACAAAGCCTGGCGATGGTCGATCCAGGCGCCAGCCACTATGAGGGCCGCTCGGTCATCGTCGGGTTATCCGATGATTTCGAGATCGCCCATGGGCGGCGGCTGATCGAGGAAGTGGCGCGGCGAGCGCCGGGGCTGCGCTTGATTTTTCGCCAGACCCACAGCCAGATCGTCGGGCGCGCCTTGATGGAACGCAGCCTCGACCTGGCAATCACGGCGGGAGGGTTTACCGAACGGCTGCTCAGTCGCCAGGTCTTGGGAGAAGGCGACTACGCCTGCCTGGTGGATCCGGCCAGCCTCGAGGAAGGTGAGCAGGGCCTGAGCCTGGAAGACTTCGTAGCCCGTGAGCACCTGCTGGTGTCGTCCGGCGGCTTCATCGGCATCACCGACGAAGGGCTGGCCGGACTCGGCCTGCGCCGGCGAGTCTGTGCCTCGACCACTCACTTCGCGGCGCTGCCGTTCCTGCTCAAGGGCAGCCAGGCCGTGGCGACTATCCCAGGCCATGCCGCCAAGGCCATCGCGGCACTCAGCGGCCTGGCATTGCTGCCCTGCCCGCTCGCCTTGCCCCGCTACCCCATCGAACTGGGATGGCGAACCCACACGCCGATGGACCCAGCGGCCAGCAAAGTGCGCGAAGCGATCGTCGCCACCTTCGCTTGAATGTTTATTTATTGGCGGCCATCAGGCGGTTGACCTCGCTGCGCACCATGTTGGCGTACTCCGGAGGCGACATGCCGTCCAATTCCGCACGCACCCATTCAGCCCATTTGCCCTTGCGCTTGGAACGCTCGCCGAACAACCGGGCAGCATCGCCCTTGGCCTTGCCCAGGTTGTTTTGCCACAGCTCGAAGAGCCGGGATTTTTCGTCTTCCAGCGCTGCACGCTCGGCCAGGGACTTGTCAGCCAGATTGAAACTCATGGGAATTACCTGTTGCGTAAATAGGCGCCATCTTACACCTTGAGCGGAAACGTCTTAACCACGATTTTAACTGCGCCAGCGTGACGCATGCCCGGTGCTGCAACTTTCAAGCAAGCGCAACACTCCACTGTTCACTGCCATCATCCTCAAGGAGTACCTCAATGGCTCGTAGAAGCGTCGCGCAACCGAACGGAGAGCAAATCAAGGATCAAGCCTTCAGCGAACTGAAAGCGTTGATCGAGGAGTCGGAGAAGTTACTCAAGAGCAGTGCCGCCCTGGTGGGTGAAGATGCCGAGGACCTGCGCGGCCAGATCGCCCAGAAGCTGCAACAGGCCCTGGACGCAGTCGCCAGCGCTCGGGAGCGCACGCGCCCGATGGTGGACGCCACCGAAGTCTATATCGGCGGCCATCCGTGGCAGACCGTCGCGATTTCCGCAGGCTTCGGGCTGGTGGTGGGGCTGTTGCTCGGGCGCCGCTAAGACCGGTCCATGGCGAGGGAGCTTGCTCTCTCGCCACAAAAACAGTTGTTTCAGCTACAGCCCCGCCAGTTCGCGCAACTGCGCCAGCGTCTGCTCGTCCAGCGTGATCCCTTGCTCATTGGACTTGCTGCGCTCACGGTGTCGACGGTCACCGGGCAACCGGCGCAATCCCACACTGTGCATTTGCCTGACCAGTTCCTGGCTACGCTCGGCGAAACCTTGCCCGGCGGCCTTGCCTGGATCGATCACGATCAGCAGTTGCCCCGTCCATGGCGTCTTGGCGCCCGGGTGATTGTGCCAATCGAATTCGAAAGAAAAATTCCCGCCGGTCAACGCTGCTGCCAGCAACTCGACCATCATCGACAGCGCCGAACCCTTGTGCCCGCCGAACGGCAGGAGCGCGCCACCCTCCAGGATTGCCTTCGGGTCACAGGTCGGCTGGCCAAGGCTGTCGACGCCCATGCCGGGTGGCAAGCGCTCGCCTTTGCGCGCGGCAATCTGTACATCACCGTGGGCGATGGCGCTGGTGGCCAGGTCGAAGACGATCGGCTCGCCCCCGGCGCGTGGAGCGGCGAACGCAATGGGATTGGTACCGAACAGCGGGCGGTCCGCGCCATGGGGCACCACGCAGGTCATGCTGTTGACCACGCTCAGCGCCACCAGTCCCTCATAGGCAAACGGTTCGACATCCGGCCAGAGCGCCGCGAAGTGATGGGAGTTGCGTATCGCCAGCACCGCAATCCCCGCGCTGCGGGCTTTTTCCACCAGCAGTGGCCGGGCAGCTTCCAGGGCAGGCTGGGCAAAACCGTTGCCGGCGTCCACCCGGACGAACCCGGAGGCGACGTCTTCGACCACCGGCACCGCCTGGCCATCGACCCAACCGCTGTTCAACGTCGAGACATAGCCGGGCATGCGGAACACGCCATGACTGTGGGCGCCGTCACGCTCGGCGGCGGCACAGTTCAGGGCCAGGGTGCGGGCGACATCGGGCGACGTGTCATGGCGAAGGAAAATCTGCTCGAGCAGATTCACCAAGGCGTCGAAAGACAGGGTGCAGGAAGCAGCATGATCGGATGGCGCGGACATCTGAAGCTCCAGGATGATTGTTGGAGGTAGCAACAGCGTGAGAGACCTACGGGGTGATTAAACACCGCTTCGCACGCGCTCTGTCAATCATTGACCTGGCGTCGGTCACAAGCCTGACAGTTCAGGCAACTGCGCGTGCGGTAACTATGTACCGCCCTTGGCTGTCCGCCACTGCTTAACCTGTCGTTTCTCACCTTCGCACCGTCAAGCGGTGCCTTAAACGAGATACGACAATGACGACTAGACCCGCCCCCCTGCTGTTCCCGGAAATATTGGCCGCCGTGCGCCCGGATCAACTCACCACGCCCAACGGGTTGACGCAGGAAGACCTCGACTGGCTGCACCATGTCTCGCTACCCAGCCACACGCAGCGCGCCGCGAAGACGCCTCCGATGTCTGCCGAAAGGATCCTGTTGCAAGCCGAGAAAAAAACGCCGATCGCGCTGGCTGGCTGCTTTGCCCTGCGCACCTCGTCCGGCGGCGGCAGCCCCGATACCGGGCCAACGTTTCTCTATACGCCGATGGAAGGCATCAGGAAATTCGACAACCCCGTATCGCTCGAAACAGCAATTGGTCAGATGCGCCAAGACACCGCACGGCGCAACGACCTTTATAGCCTCCTGTCCGTTTCCCAGCGCAGTGAATTGCTCAGCACCTCCGAGATTACCCAGACCAGACACGTTATCGAGGGAGACATTTTCAAGGACCAACTCGCGTCCATTGAAAGTGCCCAATTTCTGAATGCTTCGTCGATGGTGAAGGAACTGGTCAAGTTGCCTTCGCTAACGTCGATGCTTGACCAGATCCTCAACGAGATGTTGCCGAAGTTCGATTACCGACAGGCCCGCCTCGCCCTCGGCAAAGGCGTTCGTCCGGGAGGTGCCGAGGATATCGGAGTGACCGAAAGCATGCCGCTCACAGACGCGGTCCTGACCTATTTCCACCATCAGGGTTGGCCGCCTGGGCATTACGGCTATATCACCTTTCCGGGCACAGCCAACTCGCCCTATACCGCAGTGCAATGGCTGGACGTGATCACGCGCGCCGCCACCCAGCTGATTCCAGCGCTCGCACGTTGTATCGAGGGCTTCTGGAAAGAGATGACCACTTCTTTTTACCTGTCACGCCGAAAGCTTCTGGAACAGGTCATTCACGACGGGTTATGGGCAAGCATCCTGGCCGAACGGGAAAAAGGACAACTCACGCAAGCACAAAGTCATGAACTCATTGGAATGTTCAGACCCTCTTCCCAGGACAAGACACCCCTTTTTATCGAAACGATCCGACTGGGCGAACGTGCGTCCGACTACGTGGAGCTCGCAGGTTCCCTGATGGTCAGTGGCAAAGATCATTACCTTTACACGCCCACTCACGGCATTCGAAAGGTCGCCAGTTATTTTGCTTTCAGGGATGCCCTGTTGACTGACCCCACCGCGGCGACGGCAAAGGACGCCGTCTATAGCCTCCTGGATCTGGAGGGATGCAATCGTTTCCTGCGCTTTGATGAGCCTCAGATATCGGGAAAACCGATGGACTTGCCGATTGCCGAATCCCTGGCCGATGCGATGCTTGAAAAACAGCAGAAAAACCTTCGTTACGCACTGGAGATGTCCCGCCAGGACGATATTGACGCCCACGCACTCGTCGACAAGGCGTTGGACATCCGCGCGTTCGTCAACAAAAAACTGTTGAGTCAGCCCACCGCCGGGCATTGGGGCTCTCGTCCCGCCTTTTACGGCAAGCTGCGTTCCTCCAATCTGCGATCCGATCAGTTGGCGAGAAGCATCAAGAGTTACACCGATATCGCGCAGACCTTCGGCAAGCTGTTTACCCAGCTACCGGCATCGGGGGGCAGTTCACTCTACAACAGACCCAGAAACCTACTGTCTGAACTGACCAATGTCTTTTCCCTCGGCATACGCGCGGAGGCCGAGCTGAAAGCGCGTAATGAAACGCTTCCGTCGATTGCCCATGAGTTGATCAACACGGTTTTCACGTTCGACGCGTATTACCCGGACCGCTCACTGCGCACCGGTATCAAAGGCTTTCGACCTGACGTCTACTCATTGAAGCTCAAACGCAGCGATAAAGAAGAGACGGTTCAGCTTCCCCTCGCGAACTGTTTTTTATTGACTGAACGCGGCGGACTGGACACGCCCTATTCCGGTATGGCCGTTCTTTGGACGCCCTCCGAAGGTTTGCAGGCTTTTTCTTCCGTGGAGGCCGTTACCCAGCGATTGAATCAATACCTGCTCGACTCTCGAAGGCGCTTTGCTTTCCTCGCGAATCTGCCTTGCGCGCAACGCAAGCCTCATGCCCAGTATCAGCTTGAATCCTACGAGCTTATCGAAGAGAACGTGCTGCTGAACCGGATGAAATCGTTCATCACGCACTTCGAGGCGGAGCATGGTTACCTGAGTACCTTGAACGCCGGTGATTGGCAACTGACGGGGGCGGCGCTTCGCAAAAGCCTCGAAGCGCTGCTCGGCAAAGGCGCGCCCAACAACCTCGAACGTGCCACGCGCATCGCCCGGGCAGACAAACTGCGACACACGCTTCCCGCCTGGCTCGGCATGGCCGCTCTTGATGAGCAGCGCTTTCATATCGAGCTCCTGGAGCAATATAAAAACAGCGCGAGTGAGGGCAAGGATTATCTGGACGGAATAGAGCCCGTGCGCAGCCATGTGCAAAAAAAACTGCAAACAATATTGGCGGCGCGCTTTCCGCAAAAACAACTGAACCCCGAGACGGTTCAGATCACGCCTACTCTGGCGGTGGTGGGTGCGGCCAGTTCCCTGACCGATTTTGCCTTGTGCCACGTCGATGTAACCGAGAAGAGCTTCCAGGTCTCGTTAACCTCAACACGACCTTTACCAGACGGTTTGAACGAGACGGCTGTCAGGCAGATATTGTCGTCCCTGGACGTGCAAACCACCTTCAAGCAAGCCTTGACGCAGGGACTGTCTGGCGTCGCTGCGGACGTCCTTCCAAGAAGACAACGCTTTTGCCAACAACTGCCCTGGCAGCTGTTGCAATACGCCCATGCACTTCATCTGCAACAGCACCTTAGTGCGACAGCATTCGACCTGATCCACCAGGTACTGGACATGCCGGACGCGATCGCCCGAGAAGCCGTCCAGAACGCCAACGCGATCTTTCGTCCATTGGAACTGATCAAGACCGGCGGCGCTGCCGCGGTCAGGGCCACGGGGCTTTACCTCATCAGTTCAAGCGCCGATACCGCAAGCCCGCACATCCTGTACGCGCCCTACCACGACGGCCATCAACTCACCGAGTTCAAGGATGAA
The DNA here is from genome assembly GCF_025917275.1 of Pseudomonas agronomica. Lineage (GTDB taxonomy): Bacteria > Pseudomonadota > Gammaproteobacteria > Pseudomonadales > Pseudomonadaceae > Aquipseudomonas > Aquipseudomonas agronomica. The sequence goes on from NZ_JAOSHO010000005.1 coordinate 8,779, forward strand.
GCGAGCATCATTGCCGCGTTCAACGGACCCGGCGCGCTTCAGGACTTGCTGATTCGCCGGCTTCCCGAGGACCAGCAAGCCACGTTCAAGCATCTGTTGGCTTCCACCCTTGGAAAAGTGTCGGAAATTACCCTGGCGGCCAACCCCATCACCGCAAACCTGCTCGACACGCTGTACGACGACAACGCAAAAATGCTGACAGACATGGTGGGCGCCCGAACCCTGAAAGGACGTCACATTGACTGGTCAACCGTTCTCCATGTGTTCAGCGCCGGGGCCCGATTCGTGGGCAGGCATCTGCCGGGCAGACTGTCGATCATAGGCACCCTTTGGGACAGCTTCGATGACTTCAAGGCCTCTTCGGAGGCCTTCCAAGAGGGTGACTGGAAAGCGGGGCTGCAGAACTTCATCGCCGGCGCTGCGGAGATGGTCTCATTGGGCTTTTTGAATCGCGACGATACCTTCGGACTTCTCGATCCCATCGAGCCTGCATCGTCCAGCACCCCGTCTATGTCCGACTGGAGAAATATCACGAGCACCGCGGCACCTCGTACCGATCTGCAACCCTTCGAAGCCGCGGGCATCAGTCTCTCGAGACTGAAGAAGCTGGCCGACGGAATGTACGAGGCGGTGGAAAACGGCAGGCTTTATATCCCCCTCGCCGGGAAAGTCTTTCAAGTCGCAAAATACAACCGGGCCTGGCGCATCATCCACGACGACGGCCAGGGGCCTTTGGTGACGCGCTCGCCTGGCCGCACCTGGGAGATCGATCCTCAACGACAGACGATTCGCTTTGGCCAGGCGGGGTCGACAATAGCCATGGGCTGTAGCGATTACTTCGCCAAAGGGACATTGAATATCGAGGCCCGGGGCATGATGGAGATACGCAGGAAATATCCCCACCGCGCCACTGTAATCATCCAGGCCCTGGAAACGGCGAGGTTCTATTGCCATAACGCTCTGCACAATTTCGCTCGACTTAAACGAAACGTTGCGCCGGGCTCTCGGCTGGATACCTTCCTCAGGTCGTTCTTTGGCGTCGTACGCGTTGACAGTCAGTTGCTTGCCAAGATCGAGGCGGCCATTTCACCGACGTGCACCGCATTGGCCGATCCCTACTGGGAACAGCTCAACACAAACCGTGTCGTTGTTGGGCATCTTCGATTCCTCGACGACAGAGCTACCGCTTTCGTGATGGAACCTTCGCCCGCTGGGAGAATTTATCTCACCCAACGCTTCTTCGAACCGGAGCTGGATTGGTACAAATCTGCCGTGCCTGATTTTTTCGATGTCGACGCCCATGCCCAGGCATCGGTCTTCATCCATGAAACGTCCCACCAGCTCTTCGACACTTTCGATTTCAGTTACCTGGATGTGATGTGTCCCTTTCTGGACCTGATACCGACCACGACGCATTACGGACGCGAACGGTACGAAACGCAGAAAGACCTGCAACTCAACGGGTTTTCACTCACCACGCCCAAATCGAAATTGTTCACCCAATGGGACAGTGCCGATAACACCCAGAAAGGCTTTGAGCGGCTGCCCAAAATGAAAAATGTGGCCAAAGAAATCCTGAAGATCAGCGGAGCCCGGAACATGGACGAAGCACGTGATGCCTTTCTGAATCCGATAGTGCCGGACCAGCGCATCGATCTGATACTTCGCAACGCCGACTCTCTGACCTTGCTCATCTGTGAAATGGGGCGCCAGCTCGATCCGGCCCCTTCTCGTTGATCTTTTTTTCACGACGCGTATGAGACAGTCCGATGCAGGAGCGAATGCGCATACCTTTCAAACATGAGAAAAACCGGACAGTTACTGCGCAAACGCCATCATCGCTGTTCTCGACAATGGCTCCCGAGGGTTAGAATGCGGCAAACCAGGAAGAGTCAATGACCGAACGTACACTCTCGGAAGCCGAATACGACGCCATCACCGATGCGGCTGCGCATTGGTGCATGCGTCTGCATGCGGACGACTGCACCGATGCCGAACGGCTGGCGTTCAAGCATTGGCACGACGCTGATCCCCTGCACGCTTTCGAATACGAAGCCATGCTGGAGATCTGGGGCACGGCTGAACACCTGCCGCGCGGCGAGCCCGCGCCTGCTGCTTCGAACCGTCGCCCTCGCACGCGTTGGAGCCAACTGGCCGTCGCCGCCACGGTGCTCGCGCTGGGCGTGCCCTTGGCGGCTTTCACCGGTTGGAACCTGGGCTGGGTGCCGAACACCTATCAACGATTCGAGGCGGGCGCGACCGGACGGCAGGTCACGCTGGACGATGGCAGCCAGGTGGAACTCAACCTGGGCAGCGAACTGGTGTTTGCCAATTACAAGCACGAACGTCGCGTGACGCTGAAAAAGGGCGAAGCTTTTTTTGACGTGAGCCACGACAAGCAGCATCCGTTTATCGTTCGGGCAGGCCAGGGCCAGGTGCGCGTGACCGGTACCCGCTTCAACGTTTGGTTGTATCAGGATCAGGTCAAGGTCACGCTGCTGGAAGGTTCGGTGTGGGTGATCAGCAACAAGGCCTCCAATGCCAACGGGGCGCAACTGTCGCCCGGCATGCAGGCGAGCTACAAAGCTGGCGACTACCAGCCGCAGGTCCGTGAGGTTTCCGCCGACGATAACTCGCTGGCGTGGCGCAACGGCAAACTGGTCCTCGACAACCTGGCCTTGTCCGACGCGTTGCCGCTGATCAACCGCTACCTCGATCATCCGGTCATGCTGGCCGACAACAACACCGGCACCCTGCGCATCGGCGGGATCTACAACCTCAACGAGGTGAAGAACCTCGTGCCATCGCTGCCCAAGGTGTTGCCGGTCTATCTGACCCAGAACAAGGACGGCAACCTGGTGCTGAACGCTATCGGCCCCCGCCCGAGCAAAAACTGAAAAGCCGCGGCCCCTTCGGGTCGCGGCTTTTGTTCATGGCCGCAATTAGTGCGTCACGACCCTGCTCACTGGCTCATCCTCTCGAATGGTCACTGCCTGATAATGCGGATCGGTCTTGATCTGCTGCTCGGTGAACGGCAACGCACTCAACTGTCGCTTTGAAAATGCCTGGGTCTGATCTACCGCATAAGGCGATGAAGGATCGCTGGAAAGCGAGAACGCCAGCAATCCCTCGGCCTTGGGACCGTTGCCATCAAACGTCACCACTTGCAGATAACTGGTGCCGCTGACCACCTCCCGCTTGCCGTTCGCCCCCGGCACGCTCTGGATCGCGTTGTAGATGCCCAACTCCCCAGGTCCGCCAGGAATGGGGATCTGGCGACCGCCGTTGCTGGCAACCTGTACATCGCGCCATTGACTGTCCGCCGGCAGTCCGGCTGCGTTGACCCGCTCCATCGATGCGCGCATGGCTTGGCGCAACGCCACAGCCACCGCGGGCCGCTCGACTGCCAAGCCGCGAGGCGTATGTTGCGGATCCTTCGGATCGAATGCGACGCGCCATAGATCAGGCACAGGTTGCAGCGCCTGCATGATCTGTTGGAAATGAACGAAACCAACGCCGCTGTCCAGGTTCGCGGTGCGACTCCAACGCTTGAGACGCGCGCATACCTCGGTCAATGGCAACGCATCGGGCCCCAAGTCGGCGGAGCAAAAAGCCAGCAGATCCGGCATGACCTGATCGGCCAGGTAAACCTGGTCGTCCATGACCATGCGCCGTAAATCATCTGCGGTCACCGGCCCACGCTTGGCCAGTTGTGTGAGCCTGTCCAACGCGAAGCGCGAGCGCAGGCCCAGCGGCTGGTCTTGCTGGCTGATGACCGGCGAATAGCCGGACAAGGGTTGCGCCGGATTGACCTGCCACGCCGAGTCGTTGGAATTTTGCACATAATCGCGGCGCAACAGTTGCGGCAGCTTGCCGGCCGCGAAAGTGCCCTTCTGTACGGCATCGGCGTCGATGCCCCAGTCACATTCGCTGCGCGAGCCATCCAATACGATCAGTTTCTGTCCAGCCCTGGGATCGCTGCACCGGGCCAGTTTGCCCGCGTCGACGTTCGGCACCACCGACAGGTTCATGTAAAGCGTCTGCCCCTGGTCGTCCACCGCCAATGTGTTGACCCAGGGAATGCCTTGGACCTTGTGGACCGAGTCCTGCAAATCCTTGAGGGTGACCGCTCGATTCATCGCGTACCACTGCGCCAGCACCCGGTCGTTTTCCAGGTTGGCATCGCGCAGGCTGTAGGCGAACCGGTTGTCCCAATCCAATTTCCCGGGCCATTGCACGATCGGCCCGAACTGCGAACCGTAGACCACACGGGAAACCGGCTTGACCTGCCCATCGGCTTGCCTGGCGTCCACTGTGACCGTCTGTTGGCTCATCGGCACGGACTTGCCGTCCAGCAGATAGTGGGTTGGATCCTTGGGATCCAGTTGCAGGCGGTACAGCGTGAAATGCTTGGACGTGTCGACGGTATGGGTCCAGGCCAGGTGCTGGCTGAATCCGATGTTGATCATCGGCAGGCCCGGCAACGCTGCACCCATGACGTCCAGCTTGCCCGGTATCGTCAGGTGCATCTGATAGAACCGCATGCCTCCCGACCAAGGGAAATGCGGGTTCGCCAGCAACATGCCGCGCCCGTTGAATGACAGTTCGCTACCGATCGCCAGGGCGTTACTGCCGCGCTCCAGGGCAAAGCGCTGCTGGTGTGTCGCCGCAACCGCGAAGCCGGACGTCGAAACGGCGGCCTGCGCGGTGGCCTTGGGCGGCTGCGCGCCGGCCAAGGCCTCGGCGAACTGGCCGACGCCGCCCTCCACCAGCAGGCGCCGGGTCAGCTTGACGAGATCCAGCGCGGTGATCGGCCGAACCCACTCGCTTGCGCATTGTTCGGGCAGGCCCTTCGCCTTGCGTTCGGCCAGCGCGCGGTTGTAGCCGGCGGCGTAACCTTCGACCAGTTGCTGGACCTGGGGCGTTTGGGCCTGCCAGAAACCGGACACCGCTTGTGGCGTATTGAGCCAGGTGAAGAACAGATCGCTGGCACGGTTTTCCCGCTGCTCGACAGTCATCTGCTCCGGGCCGAAATAGCGCGAGCGTTGCCCATTGACCGTCACGATCTCGTTGGCCAGCAGGCACAGGTTGTCCTGCGCGTACGCATACCCGATGCCGTATCCCAACCCCCGCTCATCCTGGGCGCGAATATGCGGCACGCCAAAACTGGTGCGACGAATTTCGGCAGCGGCCTGCCCGACCTCGCCTCGCGCGCTGACGACGGTACTCAAGCCCAGGGTCATCCCCAGCAAGGCACCGGCGAGACAAAACCTCGATAACTGCCCGGACATTCCCACATTCACTCCTGATCAAAAGCGCTCAAGAACCAGGGCCGTAGAAACCGGCGGCCTGGCCTGAAATACAACGGCGACGTGCTTGAACGCAAAAAGCACCTTCCTTGAGAACGAACCGGATGAAAAAAAATTAACGGCCCGGCGACCCGCCTTTACAGGGAATTGAGCGTATCCAGGCAATTTTTTCACATCGTGCCCTTCATGATTGGCCGCTCTCGTTCGTCCTATTACAGGAGAGCATCCGATCTTTTCTGTCAGGCTGGTATGGAGTCTTTTACATGCATAACGCGCAAGTACCCATGGAGGGTAAGCCAGGTTCGTCCCGTGTCACGCCGACCGCGTCCAATGGCGTCTTCGGGTCAGCGGAGCGAGGCAGCAACGAGCAGATCAAGCGCCTGCTCAAGAGCTACGGACTCAGGACAAGCCTGATTCGCCTGAAGGTCATCGACGCCTTGCTCAAGGCCGCCGATGAAAACCGTCGACTGGGCGTGCGAGGTGTTCACAGCCAGTTGTTGGGGTTGGACATTCCCTTGTCCTTCCTGAGCGTGCGCGAAGTCCTGAAGCGCCTGTGCAGCGAGGGCGTGGTCACGCTCAATCTCGATAAAAGCTACAGCTTGCATCACCAGGCCATGGCCCGGCTCAGTGCCGGGGAATGAGCTGCGCTCAAGGCTTGACCTTGCGCCGCATCACGCCGTTGATCACCACGACGATAACTGCCACGGCAATGGCGATGTATTGAAACAGCTGCTCGCTGATCATGCCCTTGCCTTGCATCCAGGACAGTCCGAGCATGATCGCCAGGACGACGACAACCACCAGAATCGAGTATTTCAAACGTTGCGAATGAGTCATTTGCCAGCTTCCTGAAGTGATTCGTTCTGCCTTCATCTGTTTTCCGGACACCTTCTCGCCGGTGCCACGGCGCGATGCAGTGCCCTATGGTACCGCCGCCCGGGTGACGCGCGCGACTGCGGCTGCTGGGAATCAATCGATGGCTTCATCGGCCGCCAGAATATTTACCATCTCCCTGCGTAATCTTCGTCTGAAGGAAATCTCCTACAAGCACGTGCGCACTTTCCCATGGCAATAGAAGGAAAGACGCCTTTCGACCCGGGATAGCGCCAACGTACCCTCGAAAAAGAACTGATACGTTCTTTTTGAAACCAACGTTGGGAACCCATGCAAACTCAGCCAAGCACCCTTTCATCTATCCGCGTGGCAGGCTTCTGCCTGGCGATCGCCCTTTTTGAATGCCTCACCTATATGGCCAGCGACCTGGTCATGCCCGCCATGCTCATGGTCACCCAGGACCTCGATGCGTCCCCGGACCAGATTCCCTACGCATTCAATTTGTATCTGCTGGGCGGCGTCCTGTTGCCGTGGTTGATCGGCCCTTTGTCGGATCGTCATGGCCGACGCCCCTTCATGCTCGTCGGCTGTGCCGGGTTCGTGCTGGCTTGCGTGGCGATCACCCAGGTCAGCAGCATGCACGGCTTCAATGGGCTTCGCCTGATCCAGGGAATGGGCCTGGGCTTCGTCATTGCAGTCAGCTATCCCGCCATCCAGGAAATATTCCCTGAATCCGCTGCCGTGAAAGTCATGGCCTTGCTCGGCAATCTCGCCCTGCTCTCGCCCCTGCTTGGGCCCTTGGCAGGCGGGCTGCTGTTGCAATGGTTGTCCTGGCGCGAATTGTTCATGTTGCTTGCCGGGCTCGGGCTGGTGAGCTGGCTGGCCTTGTGGTGGTTCATGCCTCGGACGATCCATGGAGTGCCCGCCCATGCTCAAGCCTCCAGTGTCGAAGCGTTCGACTTGCGTTCGCTGGTCCGGCGATACGGCGCCCTGCTCGGCCATGTGGGGTTCATGTCGGCCAGCGTCGCGCTGGGGCTGATGAGCCTGCCGCTGATTGCCTGGATCGGCCTGTCCCCCCTGTTGCTGATCCAGGGTCAGGGGCTGTCTCCCCTGGCGTACGGAATCTGGCAGGTTCCGGTTTTCTCAGCGGTCATCCTCGGCAACTTCATCCTCAACGCGCTGGTGGATCGGGTCGGTGTGCGCCGGGTGCTCCGTTACAGCCTGTGGCCCTTCTGTGCCGGTCTGATCGCGTTGATCGTCGCCAGCCCATTCACCCTTTCGCTGCCCGTGTTGGTCGGTGGCCTGTCGCTGTACGCCATCGGGCTCGGCATGGGCAATGCCGCGCTGTATCGGCTGGCCCTGTTCGCCAGCGATGACAGCAAAGGCCTGGTATCGGCGATGGTCGGGATGATTTCCATCGCAGTCATGAGTGCAGCGGGCTCGCTGCTGGCCCTGCTGGGCGCCGGAGCGAGCCTGGAATCCTTCGCGCTGATGGTCGGCATCGCCGGTCTTGGCTGCCTGCTTGCCTTGCGCCTCTTCGCCTCGCGGCCAACCGCCCAAGTCTGAATTCGCTGCTTCAGAGGAACATCCGATGATTCATTTCCCACACGCCGATGCCCTGTGTGCATTACCCCATCCGTATGCCCTCGATTCGGTTCCCACGGGACTGTTCGACAAAGCCATGGCTGAGATCAGCCTGTTTCACAGCCATCACACGCCGGGTTATGAACACTGGCTCAATGCCAACGGGCTCACGGTCGATGACCTCGAACACTTGACCGACTGGTCGCGCCTGCCACCGATCTACGCCAGCTACTTCAAACAGAGGATGCTGCTCAGCCCCACCGCCGAAGACGCACTGGAGCTGACTTCCTCGGGCACCAGCGGCCAGAAAAGTCGCATGCGCTATGACGAGCGCAGCATGGCCGCAGCCCAAGGCATGGTCGCCAACATCTTCGAACATTACGGCTGGTCCACGCCGGACGCGCCATGCAATTACCTGCTGTTCAGTCATGAGCCCGAAGCGGCCAATCGGCTCGGCACCGCCTATACGGATCAGTTCCTGTGCCGCTTCGCCCCGACCAACCGCGTTGCCTACGCGTTGCGACGCACCGGAAAAAGCCATGAATTCGACGTGTTCGGCGTTATCAGAGCCCTGCAATCATTCGCCGAAGAAGGATTGCCTGTGCGGATTTTCGGCTTCCCGGCGCTGCTCTGGCACGTCCTCGAACGGATGCGTGAAACCGGCATGCAGGACCTCAGGCTCGCGCCCGGCTCGCTGGTCTTCCTGGGCGGCGGCTGGAAGAAACAGGCAGCCGAAGAGATGCCTCGTCAACAGGTCTATGCACGCATTACCCGCCAATTGGGTATCGAGCCCCGACGATGCCGCGACGGTTACGGTGCAGTCGAACACGCGGTGCCCTATATCGAATGCGCCCACCATCGATTCCATGTGCCGGTCTATTCGAAAGTCTTCGTGCGTCACCCTTCGGATTTCAGCGTCCAGCCGTTTGGCGAACCAGGGCTGCTGTCGTTCGTCTCGCCCTACATCTCGTCAAGTCCCGCCCACGCCGTGGTGATGAGCGATCTGGCGACCCTGCACCCGGCCAACTGCGAGTGCGGCCTGGAAACCCAATGGTTCGAGCTGCATGGCCGGGCCGGCACCCGTGCGAGCCGAAGCTGCGCCATGGCCGCTGCCGAAATGATCAAGGAAAACTGATATGTACCTCATCAACGGTCGATTGACCGCCGAGCTGACACTCGACGCCGCGCTCGAGCGCTTGCAAGCCCAACTCCCCGCCCTGCTGGAAGCCCCGCCTCGCAGCGAAGAGGTGCTGGACTGTGCAGAGGCGTTCGTACAATGGCTGCACACGGCAGCCGCGGGGCCACTGCTCGACGAGGATCAGCGCCAGGCCCTGGTTGCCTTCTGCGGACGGCGCCCGCTAGAGCTCAAACTGGAGCGAGAATTGGGCGCCGACGCGCGCTCGCTACGGCGCATCGATTACTGCGACGGCCCCTTCGAAAGCTGGCAGCCCCTGGGCCTGGTGGTGCACGTGACGCCGGGCAACTCACCCTTGCTGGGCTTCTGCGCAGCGCTGGAAGGCCTGTTGGCGGGCAACGTGAACTGGTTGCGCCCCAGCACCCGTGATGGCGACCTTACGGCGCGGCTGCTGGCAGCATTCGTCGGGTGCGATGCGAGCGGGCGATTGCGCGATTATCTGGCGGTATTGCCCGTCCCCTCCCGGGAGGTCGGCCGTATCTTCGCACTGGCCCAGGGCGTCAGCGCATGGGGCGGTGAAACAGCCCTGAAGGCGCTGCGCGAACAGATACCAAGCGGCTGCCGCTGGATTGACTGGGGTCACCGGATCAGCTTCGCCTACATCACGCCGTTCGCTGCAACAACGCAGAGCCTGGACGCCCTGGTTGATGAAGTCTGCCGCCTCGATCAACAAGCCTGTTCCAGCCCGCAATGGCTGTTGGTGGACAGCGATGAGCCTGCGCAGCTACAGGCATTGGGCAGCGCCCTGGCAGACGCCTTCGCACGACGGACCGGGCACTGGCCCATTCTGGAAGCCACCGCCGCAGAAGCGTGCGAAATCACCACCCGAACGGCACTGGCCCGCCTGGATTACAGCTTCGCGAACGAAACCGGTCAGGTCTGGGCCGGTGAGGGCTGGCGCATCCTCTGGGAACACCATCGCGACCTGCAACCCTCTCCGCTGTTTCGGACATTGCTGCTACGGCCAGTGCCCGAAGCGCTGCTCGCTGAAACCTTGCTGCCATGGCGCAATGTGCTGCAGAGCTGCGCCCTCGTCTGTGAGCCAGAGCGAGCACCTGCGTTGGCGCGCCGCCTGATAAGCGCCGGCGTGTCCCGAATCACCTCCACGGCCGAGATCCAGCAGGGCTATGACGGCGAGCCCCACGACGGGGTCTATGGATTGCAGCGATTGAGTCGTCGGGTATCGGTCGGCCTTGAAGCCCATGCAGCGAGTCACCGTGTCACGCTGGATGCGCCTGCGGCAGCTTTATCGCCAGACGCCGGCACGCCGATCATGGACAAGGCCGCGTTCCTCGCCCTGCCCCCGGCCCCTGAAGCGCAACTGTTCTTCCGCTCGGGCGGCAGCAGCGGCGCCCCTGTGCTGTCGCCCTACACCTACCGCGATTTCGATCGCCATATGCGCGCCGCCGCCGACGGGCTGCGCGCGGCGGGCCTTGACCCGGCACAGGATCGAGTCATGAACCTGTTCTACGGCGGCAGCCTGTACGGCGGATTCCTCAGTTTCAGCAAGATCCTGGAACAGATGAACGTCGTGCATTACCCCATGAGCGCCCCGCCGGACGATCACTTTGAGGAAATCGCAGCGCTGATCGTTGCCCACCGGATCAACACGCTTGTCGGCATGCCGAGTACCTTGCATCGGCTGTTCTCTTCCCAGCGTGCGGCACTCCAGGACTACGGCGGCGTTCGAAAAATCCTGCTGGGCGGCGAGCACCTGGGGCAACACAGCCGCACGTTGTTCCAGCAGTGCGGCGTCACCTGCATTCGTTCGGCGATCTACGGCACCGTGGATGCAGGGCCGCTCGGCCATGCCTGCGTCAGCAGCGCTGACGGCGTGTTCCACCTCATGGATGGCATCCAGTCCCTGGAAATCGTCCATGTCGAACAAGACGCGCCCGTCGGTCCGGGGGAAACCGGTCGCCTGCTGTTCAGTTCCCGCATATGCCAGGCACGCCCGCTCCAGCGGTATGAGGTTGGCGATCTTGGACGCTGGCTATCCGGCCCGTGCGCGTGCGGCCTGGAGTCGCCGAGGTTCGAGCTGCGCGAACGTCACGACCGGCTGATACGCATTGCCACGGAATTCATCAATAGCCGCAAACTCGCCGAGCGGGCGCAAGCGGCCGTCCAGATCGTGCTCGACCATGAAAGCAGCGGTTGCGAGCGGTTGCTGATCCGCACCGATGGCGACCCCGACACGGTGCGACGCAACGTATTGGCAATCGCACCGCTACGCACGTCAGTCAATGCCACGCTGCTGGTCCTGGACGTCCAGCATTGCCCGGTCGAACGTTTCGAGCGCAACAAACACAGCGGCAAGGTCCCGCTGGTGATCGACAGCAGAATGCCCGACCCGTCGATCTCGCCCCCCAATCAATAAGCCGACCTTAAAGCCTTGAGAAAATCCTGATGAGCGCGTCTTTACCCTACGAGCCATGGCTCGACCATATCCGCACGCATTCGGCGTTCTATAACGCTCTACTGCGTCACCTACCCATGCAGGGTTGTGGGTTCAACCAATTGCCGATCGTCAATCTCGGCGAATATTGGAAAGGCAGTGACGATCTGGATACCTGGCCAGTGCTGACCGATCGCGTGAAGGACGCACTGGTTTTCAAGACCGGGGGTACGACCAGCCAAGGCAAGCTGTCGGTGTACACCCACGCAGAATGGCAACTGATGCTCGATTGTTTTGGCCAGAGCCTGTCTGCCCAACTGACTGCTGGGGATCGCATCGCCAATCTGTTTTTTTCCGGCGACCTCTACGCCAGCTTCCTGTTTATCCACGGCGCCCTGTGCAGCGTCGACGTTGCGATCACCGAGTTTCCTTTCACCGGCTCGGTGGAACTTGATGTGCTGGCCGAGGCCGTGACCGCGCACCGCATCAACGTGCTGGTAGGTGTTCCTGCGCATTTGCTGGCCTTCGCCAGCCATCTCATCGCACAAGGCCGCGCGCTGCCGCAGATCACCACCGTCCTGTTCGGTGGCGAGAACCTCTTTGAAAGCCAAATGCCGACATTGAAGCGCGTCCTCCCCAATGCGCGCTTCGCGTCCATCGGCTACGCCAGCGTCGACGCCGGCCTGGTGGGCGCCAGCACGCTTGATTGCGGCTTGGGCGAGCACCGGGTGTTCGACCACCAGACACGCGTGGAGATTATCGACGACCTGAGTGGCAAGGTGATCGAGGCGTGCGGCCAAACGGGGAACCTGGTGGTGACGAACCTCACCCGAAGCCTGATGCCAATCATCAAATATCCGGTGGGAGACCGCGCCAGCTGGTGCGAACCTGCCGGCACGCCCCAGCGCAAGTTCGCCCTCCGGGGGCGCAGCGCAGAAAGCCGTCGCGTGCGCGTTGGCGTGCTGTCGCTGTTTCCCGAAGAGATCAGCGACATCACGCGGCGCGTGGCCGGTGGTTCGCAATGGCAACTGATCATCGAGCACACACAGGGCGATGACCGCTTGCTACTCAAGTGGGTAGCCGACGCACACGCAAACGCAGGCCAGACTCGCTCGCATGCATTGAAAGCCGCGCTGATCGAGCAATATCCAGGCCTCGAACGACTCCATGTCGACGTGCAGATCTGCCACACGAAGGCGCTGGACCGCCATCCCCGTTCCGGCAAGCATCTGTCGATCATCGATCGTCGGGTGTACGGTCCGAAGGCAACGGGGGACGCAGTATGAGCAATCTGCTCATCCGACCGTTCCAGCCAGCGGACAGTGTCAGCACCTGCGAGCTGTTCCGCCGGGTATATGGCGATCACTACGTTTCCCCTGACGTCTACATGCCGCAGATGATTTGCCAACATAATTTGCAGGAGCGCTGGCATTCGCTGGTCGCCGTGACAGGCGACCGCGTGGTCGGTCATGCCGCACTGTGCCGCCACGCCAAAGCCAGTCTGGACGCGGAACTGGCGCTGGTTGCGGTGGACCCCGACCTGCAGGGCAGAAAAATTGCCTCGCGGCTGGGGCAACAATTGCTGGATGGCGCCCGGGCGCTCGGGCTCGCCCGGCTATCGATCAAACAGGTCACGAGCCATCCCTTCAGCCAACGATTGTCCCAACGGCTGGGATTTCATGACGTCGGCCTGCTACCCGATTTCGTGCCCTCGCCGTTCGCCACGGACCAGGCCGAAACCATTGTGATCGGCTGCCAACGGGTCAGCGGCGGCCTCCCACCGCTGCCGCGGCTCCAATGGCCAGCACCCTGCCAATGGCTGATGGAGCCGCTGGCATCACGGTTCGGGACCCGCCTCGACGAGGAACCTGCCGGGATACAACCGTTGCGGATCAGCCATCTACCCGGCCGAGTCGACATCGTGGCAGAACGGGTGGACGCCTGCCTCGTCGGGCAGTTGCAACGCCTGCCGCTCCATTGGCCATTGTCGGTACGGCTCGGCCTCGGTCGACACTTTGCCACGGACCATCGCCTGCTGATGACCGCCGGGTTCTTCTTCACCGGGATAATGCCCACCGACACCGCACAAGGTTGGCAGGCGCTGTTCCATCGCCTTGCAGAGCCGCGCCAGCTCCATCTGCAATCGGCCTCCATGCAACGCCTCCACGATGAATGGCAGGCCCACGCCCAAGCCTGGAAAACCACGCAGGCCAGCTCGGCCGCCTGACGTCACGTCCCCTCCCCACTCAAGCTATCGGCATGGAAGCCGATACAACCTGGTACGCCCATACCAACTGTTTCTGAAAGACGCCCTCGTGCAAGGAACACCCACATGCCCTCATTGCGCACCATTCAGGCCCGCTACACGCTGTTCCTGGTTCTGTTCATCCTGGTGTTGTCCATCCTCACCGTTGTTGGCATCAGCTACCTGGTCGCACCCAAGCTGCGCCATACCGAGGAGCAAGTGGCACTGAACCGCATTGCCGAAGTCGCCGAGCAGATCCAGGGCGAACTGAACAAAGTCCAAGCCCAACAACGCAGCATCACCCAGACCATTCCATTGCTCGACAGCGACGCCATCGACAAGGTATTGCCAGGTCTGGTGGACCAATACGGCGAGCTGAAAGTGTTTGGCGGCGGGATCTGGCCGTTGCCCAACCAACGGGCGGAAGGTCGTAGCAAATTCAGCACATTCTGGCACCGCGACGCCTCCGGCAAACTGATCGTCAACACGTTCTGGAACAGCGACGCCGCGCCCAATTATTACGAGCAACCCTGGCACAAGGGCGGCATGGCCACGCCACCCGGCAAATGCGCCTGGGCTGCCGCCTATAAGGACGACGCCAGCGCCGAGCCGCGCACCAACTGCGCGATGGCGATCCAGAAGAACGGCGCGCCTTATGGCGTTTCCACCATCGACGTCACCCTGGGCTTCTTCAACGACCTGATTGCCCGCAAGGAAGCCGAACTGAGCGCCGAGATGCTGATCGTCGAAGGCGACGGCAAGATCATCAGCAACAGCTCGCGGATCAGCGGCCCGATCGTGCTCAAGAACATCAGCGAGCTGGCGGCGACCTCACCGTTTGCGGCCCAGGTCAAGGCTGGCCTGGCCAACCGTGACCAACTTCAGCGTATCGAATTCGACAACAAGGGCGAAGCCAGCACGTTCTTCATGCGACCCATCGAAGGCTCGCCCTGGTTTCTCGCCACCGCACTGCCGACCCGCCTGATCACCGCTCAGCGTGATGACGTATTGAACACGCTGAGCCTGCTGCAGATTCCCATGGTGATCCTGCTGGTGCTGATGCAGCTTTATGCGATCCGGCAACTGACTAACCGCATGAAGATCCTCAAGGGCAACATCGATGCGCTGTCCACCGGCGACGCCGACCTGACCCGCCGCATCACCATCCGTGCCGAAGACGAACTGGGCGCCATCGGTCACTCGGTCAACAAGTTCATCGCCTACCTGCAAGACATGATCGGCGAAGTCACCCAGGCCACCGGCGCCATGGCCTCGAGCCTGGACAACCTGCAGCAGACATCGGCCCACACCAGTGAAATCCTCATGCGTCACGCCTCGGAAACCGACCAGACCGTGACGGCGATCACCGAGATGAGCTCCACGGCTGAAAGCGTCGCGCAAAACGCGGCGGAGACGGCAGCCTTCACCCAGCGGGCCAACGAGCACGCCGATCGTTCTCGCGTAGTGGTCGGCGAAGCGTCCAACAGCGTCGTGGCGCTGATCGATGAAGTCGCCAGCGCCACGCGCAAAGTCGAGAACATGCAGCAGGATGCACAACGCATCACCGAGATCCTCGGCGTGATTGGCGCCATCGCCGGGCAAACCAACTTGCTGGCCCTCAACGCCGCCATCGAAGCCGCTCGGGCCGGTGAACAGGGCCGTGGCTTCGCGGTGGTCGCCGACGAAGTCCGCGCCCTCGCCGCCCGCACCCAGGCCAGCACCTCGGAAATCAACGAAATGCTGACGCGCCTGACCCAGGGCGTCAGCTCCTCCGTGTCGGCCATGGAAAACACCCAGGCCAGTTGCCAATCGGCCGCCGACGCCACGTCCCGGGTGAACTCGGGCCTGGACGAAATGGCCGGCTCGGTCAGCCAGATCAACAGCCTCAGCACGCAGATCGCCACCGCCGCCGAGCAACAAAGCGCGGTGACCGAGGAGATCAACCGCAGCATGGTGCAGATTCGTCACATGGTGGAGGAACTGGTGGAAAGCGGCTTGGCCAGTGAGCGCAATACCCGGCAGTTGCTGGAGGCCAATGGCCGGGTGAATGCAATCATGGGGCGGTTCAAGGTTCGCTGATCCCCTCCAGACAAATTCCCGTGGCGAGGAAGCTTGCTCCCACAGGGCTGCATCGTAGGAGCTGGCGGAGCCTGCGATCTTTTGACCTTTCGCTTGGGATTCAAGTGTCGCGGAAAGATCGCAGCCTCGTTGCACTCGGCAGCTCTTACAGGCCCGGCGGGAGGGAGTTTGCTCCCGCTGGGTTTGTTCCGCCGCCAACGTGACAACTCTGTAATCCCCGCCTCAGCCCCCTGTCAGCTCGTGCTCGCTACTCTGTTATCCTTCCGCCAATCCGTTCGACACGAGACTTCCTCCATGGCCAACCCACTGCATCTGCTCGCCTTGAGCGCCCTGCTCATTTCCACCTTGGCCCAGGCCGCCGAACCCGTCACCATCGACGTGCACCGCGACGCCAATTGCGGCTGCTGCAAGAAATGGATCTCCCATCTGCAAGCCAACGGTTTCAAGGTCAACGACCATGTCGAGGCCGACATGAGTTCGGTCAAGCAGCGCCTGGGCGTCGCGCCGAACCTGCGCTCCTGCCACACCGCCGAGATCAACGGCAAATTTGTCGAGGGCCACGTGCCGGCTGACCAGGTACTGGCGATGAGCAAACGCGATGACTTGCTGGGCGTGGCCGCGCCGGGCATGCCGATG
Organism: Pseudomonas agronomica; assembly: GCF_025917275.1. Classification (GTDB taxonomy): domain Bacteria; phylum Pseudomonadota; class Gammaproteobacteria; order Pseudomonadales; family Pseudomonadaceae; genus Aquipseudomonas; species Aquipseudomonas agronomica. Next base: position 25,056 of record NZ_JAOSHO010000005.1, read on the forward strand.
GGCTCGCCCGGCATGGAAATGGATGGCATGAGCGACGCCTATCAAGTGATCGGCCTGAAGAAGGACGGCACGCAAACCGTCGTGGCGGATTATCCAGCCCACTGATGGCTGGCGCTTATGTCGGGCTTTTCCTGACCGCGTTTGGCGCAGCGACCCTGCTGCCACTGCAATCGGAAGCGCTGTTGGTCGGCCTGGTGCTCAGCGAGCGTCAAGCAGCCTGGCTTCTGATGGGGATCGCGACCTTGGGCAATGTCCTGGGTTCGCTGGTGAACTGGTGGCTGGGGACCCGCCTCGAACAGTTCAAGGATCGCCGCTGGTTTCCCGTCAGCCCTTCCCACCTGGACAAGGCTCGTCGGCATTATCAACGCTACGGGTACGGGTCCCTGCTGCTCAGTTGGCTGCCGATCATTGGCGATCCCCTGACACTGGTGGCGGGCGTGATGGGTGAGCCATGGCGACGTTTCCTGTTGATCGTCACCCTCGCCAAGGGCCTGCGTTATGGCGTGCTCGTGCTGGCAACCCTGGGCTGGATGGGTTGAACGTTCCGATGGTTCGATTGCCTGTGATTAATGTCGCCATAATCGAGCCGTTCCACGATCGGCCGGTTGCCTCAAGGAGATTGATCATGCCGCGTTTGACCACCCGCTGGCTGCCCAGCCTGTTCTTGCTCGCTGCCTTGCCGATGTTCGCCCAGGCCGAGACGCCACCCCAAGGCCCCGCCTATGGGCCGCAGCTCGAAGGTTTCGAGTATCCCTACACGCTCAAGCATTTTTCCCTCCAGTCCCAAGGCAAACCGTTGCAGATGGGCTATATGGACGTGCCTGCCCAAGGCAAGGCCAACGGGCGCAGCGTCGTGCTGATGCATGGCAAGAACTTCTGCGCCGCCACCTGGGGCGACTCGATCAAGGCCCTCAGCGAAGCCGGTTACCGGGTCATCGCCCCGGACCAGATCGGCTTCTGCACCTCCAGCAAACCGGACCATTATCAGTACAGCTTCCAGCAATTGGCGACCAACACCAACACCCTGCTCAAGGCGCTTGGCGTGCAGAAGGCGATCGTTGTCGGCCACTCCACCGGCGGCATGCTTGCCACCCGCTACGCCTTGCAGTTCCCCGACCAGGTCGAGCGCCTGGCGATGGTCAACCCGATCGGCCTTGAAGACTGGAAAGCCCTCGGCGTGCCCTACCGCACCGTGGACCAATGGTATGAACGCGAGTTGAAACTCAACGCCGAGGGCATTCGCACCTACGAACGCAACACCTACTACGGCGGACGCTGGAAGCCGGAGTTCGACCGTTGGGTAGACATGCTCGCCGGGCTCAACAAGGGACCGGGGCACACGCAAGTCGCCTGGAACTCGGCGCTGATCTACGACATGATCTTCACCCAGCCGGTCTACTACGAATTCAAGAACCTCAAGGCGCCAACGCTGCTGCTGATCGGCACTTCCGATACCACGGCCATCGGCAGTGACATTGCCCCGCCAGCCGTAAAAGCCAGGCTTGGCCACTATGAGGTGCTCGGCAAGCAGGTCGCGCAATTGATCCCACGGTCGACGCTGGTGGAGTTCCCCAACTTGGGGCACGCGCCCCAGATGGAGGAACCGGATCGATTCCACAAGGCCCTGCTCGGCTGGCTGGACAAACCCATTCCCTGACGAGGTGTTCCATGGCGGTGCAAATAGCGGTCATCGATGATTGGCAAGGCGTGGCCCAAGACGTGGTGGACTGGTCGCCGCTGGACGGCATCGGCCAAGTGACCTTTCTCCACGACTACCCCGCCGACCACGACACCCTCGTCTCACGCCTGCAGGGCTTCGATGTCATTTGCGTGATGCGCGAACGGACCCGTTTCGATGAAGCACTGCTGCGTCGCCTGCCCAACCTCAAGCTGTTGCTGACCGGCGGCATGCGCAACGCTGCGCTCGATCTCAAGGCCGCCGCCGCGCTGGGTATCCAGGTCTGCGGCACCGACAGCTACAAGCACGCCGCGCCCGAACTGACATGGGCGCTGATCATGGCCCTGACGCGCAACCTGGTCCCGGAAGCCAACGCGTTGCGTGCCGGGCTGTGGCAGCAGGGCCTGGGCGGCGACCTGCATGGCAAGACCCTGGCGATCCTTGGCCTAGGCAGCATCGGCACGCGCGTGGCGCAGTTCGGCCAGGTGTTCGGCATGCGGGTCATCGCCTGGAGCGAGAACCTGACCACCGAACGAGCCGCCACGGCCGGTGTGACCTATGTCGACAAACAGGCGCTGTTCGAGCAGGCCGACGTTCTTTCGGTTCACCTGGTGCTCAGCGACCGCACCCGGGGCCTGGTGGACGCTCAGGCGCTGGGCTGGATGAAGCCCGAGGCGCTGCTGGTCAATACCGCTCGCGGGCCGATCGTCGATGAAGCCGCGCTGGTCGAGGCACTTGAGCACAAGCGCCTGGCCGGTGCAGCCCTGGACGTCTTCGCCGAGGAACCGTTGCCAGCCGGCCACCCGTTCCGGACCCTGGACAATGTTCTGGCGACACCCCACGTGGGTTATGTCAGCAGACAGAACTACCAGCAGTTCTATGGCCAGATGATCGAGGATCTGCAGGCCTGGGCGGCTGGCAAGCCGATTCGGGTGTTGACCCCCACAATCTGAAAATCCGCTAGTACCCTGTGGGAGCGAGCTTGCTCGCGATAGCGGTGTGTCAGGGCATGATTGTGCGACTGGTCCACCGCTATCGCGAGCAAGCTCGCTCCCACAATGGGGCACGCAAGCGCTCGTCCGGAAAGCCATCAAAACGCCTCCATCTCGCCCGCCTCTTAATGGTGCGTAGCGCCGCCGAACCGCGCACGCGATTAAACCGTCGCCCTTCCCATACACCCCGCATATTTCAAACAAGCTGCATTTCGTCGGCTCGAATTCCCCTACGTCGTGTAAGACATTGCCGACAGTTCGCGTGATTGTCCGACAATTCGACGAAGCGAACCGCACCGCTCTAGCTTCTGACCTAGACTGCCGAACCGAGGGGAAAACCGACCGGTCATCCGGAGGAAAAAAAGTCGAAACTTTTCGCAACGGCGACAGGTCAGGTTAGAGGAAGGGCAACAACGGCTGGAGCATTCCTTGCAACGGCCCCCTTACCTGATTCGCTTCGCCGCATTGGGCAGCGCTTTGCTCTCCTTGCGTAGCGCTTGTGCGCCTGGCCGCAGGATTCGGCCAATGAAACAACAGCTCTGGCGCTTGCCGGAAACAGATCGAGAAATAGGAGTTATTTATGATCAGTGCTGCCTTGGAACCACAGCAAGTCCGTTCTCAACTACCGCCGGCGGCCGAATCGCCGACGGCACCGGTGTTGGCCACCGGAGGCAAGGCACTGTTACCTGTCGTTCGACAGAATCCCAATCGCAAGAAAATCCTGTTCGTGACGTCGGAAATCGCCGACCTGGTCAAGACCGGCGGCCTGGGTGACGTCTCCTCCGCCCTGCCCCGCGCCATGGCCGGTTTGCACGATGTGCGGATATTGATCCCCGGCTACCCACAAGTCATGAACAGCGGCAATCCTATCCATATTATCGGCGAACTGGGTGGCCATGCAGCGCTTCCTCCTTGCAAGATCGGTCGCATGGACATGGCCGACGGCTTGGTGATCTACGTCCTGATCTGTCCCGAACTCTACGCTCGCGAAGGTTCTCCTTACGGCGCCAACAACGGTCGCGACTGGCCTGACAACCACATCCGCTTCGCCCGCCTGGGCCTGGCCGCCGCCGACATCGCCGCCAACCTGGCGCAGATCCACTGGTGCCCCGACCTGGTCCACGCCCACGATTGGCCGGCCGGGCTGGCGCCGGCCTATATGCACTGGCGCGGCCAACGCACCCCGACCCTGTTCACCATCCACAACCTGGCGTACCAGGGCGTGGTCAGCCTGGCGTCCTGCCCTGAATTGGGTATCCCGGAACATGCGCTGCAACAGGAAGGCATGGAGTTCTACGGCAAGCTGTCGTTCCTCAAGGCCGGCATGGCGTATTCGAGCCACATCACCACGGTCAGCGCCACCTACGCCCAGGAAATCACCACCCCGGCGTTCGGCTGCGGCCTCGACGGTTTCCTCGCCTCCAAGACTCAACAAGGCTTGCTCAGCGGCATCCCCAACGGCATCGACGAAAGCTGGGACGCGGCCACCGACTCACACCTGTTCCGTCAATTCGCCATCGGTGACTGGGAAGGCAAGGCCGTCAACGCCGCCCACGTCCGCGACCTGTTTGGCCTGGAGGATTCCACCGGCCCCCTGTTTGCCGTGGTGTCGCGCCTGGTCTACCAGAAGGGCCTGGACCTGACCGAAGCCGTTGCCGAGTTCATCGTCGAGTCCGGCGGGCAGATCGCGATCATCGGTCGCGGCGAACCTGAAGAAGAACAAGCCATGCGCGAACTGGCGCTGCGCTTCCCCGGACGCATCGGCGTGCGCATCGGCTTCAACGAAACCGACGCCCGGCGGATGTTCGCCGGCAGTGATTTCCTGTTGATGCCTTCGCGCTACGAACCTTGCGGCTTGAGCCAGATGTACGCCCAACGCTTCGGCTCGCTGCCCGTTGCACGCAACACGGGCGGGTTGGCGGACACCATCGAGGACGGCATCACTGGTTTCCTGTTCGATGAGTCGACCGTGGAGAGCTACAAACAGGCCTTGAGCCGCGCGTTCAAGGTTTTCGAATTCCCCGAACTGCTCAATGCCATGCGCTGCCGCGCGATGTCGGCCCCCTTCAACTGGAGCAAGGCCGTGGAACCCTACGCCGAACTCTATGAACAACTGGTCGCTAAATCATTGGGAAAATCGGCTAGACAATGAGGTAACCGATGCCGTCAAGGATGCCTGAAACCCGGACCCACGGCGCGGTCTTGCTTGATCCAGAGCACACCCGTTTCGCCCTGTGGGCCCCTGATGCGTTTTACGTCAGTGTCGAACTCGACACTGGAGAATCCATACCGATGCTGCCCCAGGCCAATGGCTGGTTCATGATCCAGGCCCGTTGTCCCGCCGGCACTCGCTACCGCTACAACATCGACGGTGAACTGGAAGTGCCTGACCCGGCCTCTCGGTCCCAGGACGGTGATATCGACCGCCACAGCGTGGTGGTCGACCCCCACGCTTACCAATGGCGCCACACCAGTTGGTGCGGTCGCCCCTGGTACGATGCGGTCATCTACGAACTGCACGTCGGCGCCCTTGGCGGCTTCGAAGGTGTCGAGCAACAACTGGCGCGCCTGGCCGGGCTTGGCGTGACGGCCATCGAACTGATGCCGCTGGCGCAATTTCCCGGCGATCGCAATTGGGGCTACGACGGCGTTCTGCCCTACGCCCCCCAGGCCTCCTACGGCACGCCGGACCAACTCAAGCACCTGATCGACAGCGCCCACGGCCATGGGCTGGCCGTCATCCTGGACGTGGTCTACAACCATTTCGGCCCCGACGGCAATTACCTGCACCGCTACGCCAAGGGGTTCTTTCGCGAAGACAAGCACACGCCCTGGGGCGCGGCGATCGATTTCCGGCGCCGCGAGGTCCGTGATTTCTTCATCGACAATGCGCTGATGTGGCTGCTGGAGTACCGTTTCGACGGCCTGCGCCTGGACGCCGTGCACGCCATCGAGGACCCCGATTTCCTGCAGGAACTGGCCGCCGAGGTGCGACAGCAAGCGGACCCGACGCGGCATATCTGGTTGACCGTAGAGAACGAACACAACCAGGCCAGCCTGCTGGAACAAGGCTACGACGCCCAGTGGAACGATGATGGGCATAACGCCTTGCACGTGCTGCTGACGGGCGAGACCGATGCCTATTACGCCGACTACGCCGAGCAACCAACGGAAAAGCTCGCGCGCTGCCTGAGCCAGGGTTTCGTGTTCCAGGGCCATACCAACCGCCATGGCGAATCCCGTGGCGAACCCAGTGGTCACCTGCCCCCGAGCGCGTTCGTGCTGTTCCTGCAGAACCACGACCAGATCGGCAACCGGGCCCTCGGCGAGCGCCTGCATCAACTGGCCCCTCCCCAGGCGCTGCAAGCGGCGACAGCGTTGTTGCTGCTGTCACCGATGATTCCGTTGATGTTCATGGGCGATGAAGTCATCGCCGAACAGCCTTTCCTGTTCTTCACCAGCCACCACGGCGCGCTGGCAGAACTGGTGCGCGAAGGGCGACGCAACGAATTCAAGGCTTTCAGTGCCTTTGCCGACCCCGAGAAGCGCGAGCGGATCCCTGATCCGAACGCGGCCAGCACCTTCGAAACCTCACGGCCGAACCTCGAAGCGCACCAGCCGGAACAACTGGCCTGCGAGGCGCTTTATCGCCAGTTGTTGAAAATTCGTCGCGAACAAATCGTCCCGCGCCTGCCTGCGGCACATGCCTTGGGTGCCGAGGTGCTTGGCCATGGCGCGGTCACCGCGCGCTGGCAACTGGGCGACGGCAGCGTCTTGCGCATCGACCTGAACCTCAGCGACCAGCCTGTCGAACACAGCGCACCTCATGACGCACAGATTCTTTTCGAACATCCACCGCAGGCCATGGGTCTGTTGCAACAGGGGGCTCTCACGCCCTACAGCGCGCTGGTCAGTCTGACGCAAGCGGCCACCTTGCCCACAATTACTGGAGAGCGCCTATGAGCGATGCGCAACTGGAAATCCTCGCCGGCCGAGCGGGCCTGGCGGTGGACTGGATCGATGCCAATGGCCGAGCCCAGAAAGTATCACCGGCCGTGTTGCGCTCGGTCCTGACCGGCCTGGGCCATCCCGCCGGCAGCGCCCAGGAAATCGATGCCAGCCTTTTGCAATTGCAGGAAGACCAACAGAACCATCGCTTGCCACCGCTGATCACGGCGGATGTCGGGGTCAATGTCGACTTGAGCCGCTATTTCGAACCCGGCACGCCTTGCGAAATCCAGCTTGAGGACGGCGCGACACTGAATTCCAAACTCGATGCCGCTGCTGCCCTGCCGGGGATCGTGCCGGTGGGTTACCAACATGTCAGCATCCAGGGCCAGCATTTCACCTTGGCCGTGGCCCCTGCCCGCTGCTACAGCGTGGCGGATGCGGTCGATGACCCGACACCTCGGGCATGGGGCCTGAGTGCCCAGCTGTATTCGCTGCGCCGCCCGGGTGACGGCGGCTTCGGCGATACCCAGGCCTTGGAAGAATTGGCGCGGGTGGCCGGCGAACGGGGTGCCGACGCGCTGGCCATCAGCCCGATGCACGCCATGTTCAGCAGTGACACCGGACGCTACAGCCCCTATTCACCGTCCAGCCGACTGTTCCTCAACAGCCTGTACGCCGCGCCGGGCACTATCCTGGGCGAACGTGCACTGCGCACCGCCATCGACGCCACGGGCCTGGCCAACCAGCTGCAAAATCTTGAACAACAGCCACTGATCGATTGGCCGGTGGCCGCCGAGGCCAAGCAACGCATCCTTCGTGCCCTATACGACGGTTTCAGCCAGGGTGAGCATCCGCTGCACGAGGATTTCAGCAGCTTTCGCCACAGCAGTGGCGAAGCCCTGGAAAACCATTGCCGCTTCGAAGCCCTGCAGGCCGAACGCGCCGCCCGGGGCGAAAGCCTCGACTGGCGCCAATGGCCCGAAGAATGGCGCGATCCGCGCAGCGCCGCGATCGCCCGTTTCGCCGAGGAGAACGCCGATGAAATCGGCTTCTACGCGTTCTGCCAATGGTTGATCGCCCGCTGCCTGGAGCGCGCCCAGAGCGCCGCCAAGTCCAGCGGCATGGGCGTCGGCCTGATCGCCGACCTGGCCGTGGGCGCCGACGGTGGCGGCAGCCAGGCCTGGAGCCGGCAAGATGAATTGCTCGCTTCGCTCACCGTCGGCGCACCGCCCGACATCCTCAATCGCTCGGGCCAGGGCTGGGGCATCTCGGCCTTCTCTCCGGAAGGTTTGGTACGCAACGGTTTTCGCGCGTTCATCGAGATGTTGCGGGCCAACTTCGCCCACGCGGGTGGCTTGCGCATCGACCACATCATGGGCCTGCAGCGGTTGTGGGTGATCCCCAACGACGCCCCCCCCACCGACGGTGCCTACCTCTATTACCCCATCGATGACCTGCTGCGCCTGTTGGCCCTGGAGTCCCATCGTCACCAGGCCATCGTGCTGGGCGAGGACCTTGGCACCGTGCCCGACGGCCTGCGGGACAAGCTCATCGCCCGCTCCATCCTGGGCATGCGCGTGCTGCTGTTCGAACAGGACAACACCCACTTCAAGCCCATCCTCGATTGGCCGGACAACGCCCTGGCGACCACCAGCACCCATGACCTGCCAACGCTCAATGGCTGGTGGCACGGCCATGACATCGATTGGAACGCCCGGCTGGACTTGATCGACTCCCACACCGAGATGGATTGGCGCCGGCACCGCGAGCGTGAACGCGACGGACTGCGCACCGCGCTGAACCAGGATCCGCAGAATTTTCGTGAGGAACACCGCGAGACCGACCAGGTGCTGGACGCCAGCGTGCGCTTCCTCGGGCATACCCGTGCGCCGCTGGTGTTGCTGCCGCTCGAAGATGCCCTGGGCGTCGAAGAACAGGCCAACCTGCCCGGCACCACCGACACCCACCCCAATTGGCGGCGGCGCCTGGCTTTGGACAGCCGGGCGCTGCTGGACGACCCGGACGCCGCGCGGCGTCTGGAAATACTCGCCTGCGCGAGACTTCAGGCGAACGAGCGTGACCGATGAACCAGACATTGATACAACCGCTGCGGGCGACCTTGCGCCTGCAATTTCACAAAGGCTTCACCCTGGACGATGCCATCGCCCAAGTGCCGTACTTCGCCTCCCTGGGCATCAGCCATATCTATGCTTCGCCGCTGCTCAAGGCCCGGGCCGGGTCCATGCACGGCTACGACGTGGTCGATCCGACCCAGGTCAACCCGGAACTCGGTGGCGAGGCCGCGCTCCGGCGCCTGGTGGCCACCTTGCGCGAGCATCGGATGGGCCTGATTCTCGACATCGTGTCCAATCACATGGCCGTCGGCGGCAATGACAACCCTTGGTGGCTGGACCTGCTGGAGTGGGGGCGCCTGAGCCCTTATGGCGAATTCTTCGACATCCAGTGGCACTCGCCGGACCCGCTGATGGAAGGCCAGTTGCTGTTGCCTTTCCTGGGCAGTGATTATGGCGTGGCCTTGCAGGAAGGCACGCTGAAACTGCGCTTCGACGCCGCTCAAGGCAGCTTCTTTGTCGAGCACTATGAGCACCACTTTCCCATTTGCCCGATGCAGTACGGCGAGCTGCTCAAACCCTCGGATAACCTGCCACCGGAACAGGTCGACTCGCTCAGGGCACTGGCCGAGCGTTTCACCACGCTGAACTACCAGACCGACGCCCATTCCCTGGCCCAGCCCCTGCAACAGGAACTGCGAGACCTGGCTTCCCAGCCGGGCATCCTTGGCGCGATCGAAGACAACCTGCGCGGTTATGATTCGTTGGAGCCCGACGGCTTCGAACGCCTGCATCAGCTACTGGAACGCCAGAGCTACCGCCTCGCCAGTTGGCGCACGGCGGCGGACGACATCAATTGGCGGCGCTTTTTCGATGTCAACGAACTGGGTGGCCTGCGGGTCGAACGCCCGGCAGTGTTCGAGGCGACCCATGCGAAAATCTTCGAGTTGATCGCCGAGGGACTGGTGGACGGCCTGCGAATCGACCACATCGACGGCCTGGCCGATCCTCGCGGTTACTGCCGCAAGCTGCGCCGTCGCGTCGACTCGCTTTCACCGTCGCGGCACCTGCCGATTTTCGTCGAGAAGATCCTCGGCGATGACGAAACGCTGCGCCGCGACTGGAAGGTCGACGGCAGCACCGGTTATGAGTTCATGAACCAGATTTCGCTGTTGCAGCATGACCCGGCCGGAGCCGAGCGCCTCGCCGAATTCTGGAGCCGACACAGCGAACGGCCCGCGCATTTCATCGATGAAGCCCGCCTGGCCCGCCAGCAGATTCTCAACGGATCCCTGGCGGGGGATTTCGAAAGCGTCGCCCAGGCCCTGTTGCAAGTCGCCCGGGACGACGTGATGACCCGCGACCTGACCCTCGGCGCGATTCGCCGGGCATTGCAGGAATTGATCGTGCATTTCCCGGTGTATCGCACGTACATCAGCCCCTTGGGTCGCTCCGCCGAGGACGAGGTATTTTTCCAGAAGGCCCTTGAAGGCGCCCGGCAAACCCTCAGCGAAGCCGACTGGCCGGTGCTCGATTGCCTGGCCGACTGGCTCGGCGGCATGCCTTGGCGCCAACGCCCGAGAGGGAGCCAGCGTAAACGCTTGCGGCATGCCTGCGTGCGTTTCCAGCAACTCACCTCGCCAGCCGCCGCCAAGGCGGTCGAGGACACCGCGCTCTATCGCTCGGCGGTGCTGCTTTCACGCAACGACGTGGGCTACAACACCGAACGGTTCAGCGCGCCGGCGCAGGAATTCCACGACGCGTGCATCGAGCGGCTGAAGCATTTTCCTGACAACCTGATCACCACCGCCACCCACGACCACAAGCGCGGCGAGGACACTCGTGCCCGGCTGGCGATAATCAGCGAACGCCCGGACTGGTACACGACGTGCGTGGAGCAATGGCGCATCCTCTCGCCATCGCTGCACAGCGACCCCGCGGCGCCATCGGCCGGTGACGAATTGATCCTCTACCAGGCGCTGCTCGGCAGTTGGCCCCTGGACCTCGACATGCAGGATCACAAGGCCTTGAGCGACTACGCCGAACGCCTGTGGCAATGGCAACGCAAGGCACTGCGCGAGGCCAAGCTGCAAAGCAGTTGGGCGGCGGTCAACGATGCCTATGAGCAAGCCACCCAGATGTTCCTTGAACGGCTGTTGCTGTGCGACGAAGGCCTGCCGTTGCGTTGCGCCATCGCCGAAGCCGTCCAGGCCATTGCTCCGGCAGGCGCCCTCAACAGTCTGGCGCAAACTTTGCTGCGCATGACCGTGCCCGGCGTGCCGGACCTGTACCAGGGCAACGAGTTCTGGGATTTCAGCCTGGTGGATCCCGACAACCGTCGTCCGGTGGACTTCACGGCCCGCCGCGAGGCAATGCAGGCCGACAGCTCGCCCGTGGCGCTGCTGCGCGACTGGCGCGATGGTCGGATCAAGCAAACGCTGATCGCACGCACGCTGGCCCTGCGGTCCGAGTACTCGCAACTGTTCCGCCAGGGCAGCTATCAGCCACTGTCGGTGCAAGGCGAACAAGCCGGGCGAGTATTGGCCTTCATGCGCGAGCACCAGCAGCAACGGGCGATCGTGGTGGTACCGATTCACGCGGCCAGCCTGCTGGAAAACAGTGCCCTGCCCCAGGTCACTGCATCGGACTGGGGCGATACCCGCGTGTCGTTACCGTTTGCCGCCGAGGACGAAAAACTGAAGGGACTTTTTGCAAGCGCAACAGTCACACCCCAAAGGGAGCTGATGGTCAGCGCCGCGCTGGGGGATTTCCCGGTCAATGTCTTTATCCAATCTTGAGTCAAGTCAGGAGCACTGCGATGAGTACCGACGATAAACGCATTCGTGAATTTGCCTATCAGATCTGGGAGTCCGAGGGTAAGCCCGCCGGGGAGGAAAAGCGTCACTGGGAGATGGCGCGCAAACTGGCGGAAGCCGAAGCCCTGGCACCGAGCAAACCGCCCAAGGCTGCGAGCAAGTCCGCCGCCAGCAAAACGGATGGCGCCAAGCCCGCCACGGCCAAGAGCCCCGCTGCCAAGGCCGCCACGAAAAGCACGACGCCCAAGGCCAAGCCTGCTGCGAAGCCTTCCGCGGCGACCGCTGCGGTGGTGCCGCCTGCCGACAAGGCCACCGCTAAAAAGCCACGAGCGGCGCGCAAGCCACCAGCGGTCTGATCCACCGAACTCATCGTTCTCAATCCTGTCCTTCTTTCAGCGAAGGGGTTCGCTTGTGGCCTGGGGATTTGTCTCCTCGCCACAAGCATCGGGCACCACCCTGCCCCGCGTGAACCGCATTACCGAATCTGTCTTTTGCAGGAGCAACTATGACCCGTCCAAAGAAAACCACGCCGCCGCCCGTTATCGAGGCCTCGCGGATTCGTGAAGGGCTGCCGTTTCCGCTCGGCGCGACCTGGGATGGCCTGGGGGTCAATTTCGCGTTGTTCTCAGCCAATGCGACCAAGGTGGAACTGTGTATTTTCGATGACACCGGCGAAGTCGAGCTCGAACGTATCGAACTGCCGGAATACACCGATGAAATCTACCATGGGTATCTACCCGACGCGCACCCCGGGCTTATCTACGGTTACCGGGTCTATGGCCCTTACGACCCAGAGAATGGCCATCGCTTCAATCCCAACAAATTGCTGATCGACCCTTATGCCAAACAACTGGTCGGGGAGCTGAAGTGGTCTGAAGCACTGTTCGGCTACACCATCGGCCACCCGGACGGCGACCTCAGTTTCGATGAGCGCGACAGTGCCCCGTTCGTGCCCAAATGCAAGGTCATCGACCCGGCCCATACCTGGGGCCATGATCACCGGGTCACCGTGCCGTGGGACAAGACCATCCTCTATGAAACCCACGTGCGCGGCTTCACCATGCGCCACCCTTCGGTGCCGGAGAACTTGCGAGGCACGTTCGCCGGCCTGATGGTCGACGATGTGCTCGAACACATTCGCAAGCTGGGCGTTTCCTCGGTGGAGCTGTTGCCCATCCACGCCTTCGTCAACGACCAGCACCTGCTGCACAAAGGCATGACCAACTATTGGGGCTACAACAGCATTGCCTTCTTTGCCCCGGACCCGCGCTACCTGGCCAGCGGCAAGATCGCCGAGTTCAAGGAACTGGTCGCGCACATGCACGAGGCCAACCTGGAAGTCATTCTCGACGTGGTCTACAACCACACCGCCGAGGGCAATGAACAGGGCCCGACCCTGTCCATGCGCGGCATCGACAATGCCTCGTACTACCGGCTGATGCCCGACGACAAACGCTATTACATCAACGATTCCGGCACAGGCAACACGCTGGACCTGAGTCACCCCTGCGTGTTGCAGATGGTCACCGACTCCCTGCGCTATTGGGCCACGGAAATGCATGTAGACGGTTTCCGCTTCGACCTGGCGACCATCCTTGGCCGTTACCATGACGGCTTTGACGAACGCCACAGCTTCCTTGTCGCCTGTCGACAGGACCCCGTGCTGCGCCAGGTGAAAATGATCGCCGAGCCTTGGGACTGTGGTCCTGGCGGCTATCAGGTAGGGCGTTTCCCGCCGGGCTGGGTCGAGTGGAACGACAAGTTCCGCGACACCGTGCGCGCCTTCTGGAAAGGCGACGACGGCCAACTCGCCGACTTCGCCAGCCGCATGACTGCTTCGGGCGAGATGTTCAACCAGCGCGGGCGTCGTCCGTACGCCTCGGTGAACTTCGTGACCGCCCACGACGGCTTCACGCTGCATGACCTGGTTTCCTACAACGATAAACACAACGAGGCCAACGACGAGAACAACCAGGACGGCAGCAACAACAACCTGTCCTGGAACCACGGCGTGGAGGGCCCGACGGACGATCCGCAGATCAACGCCCTGCGCCATCGGCAGATGCGCAATTTCTTCTCGACCTTGCTGCTGGCCCAAGGCACACCGATGATTGTCGCGGGCGACGAATTTGCCCGTACCCAACACGGTAACAACAACGCTTATTGCCAGGACAGCGAGATCGGCTGGGTCAACTGGGACCTGAGCCAGGATGGCGAGGCGCTGCTCAAGTTCGTCAAGCGCTTGATCAAGCTGCGCCTGACCTATCCGATCCTGCGGCGCGGACGCTTCCTCGTTGGCAATTACAACGAGGACATCGGCGTCAAGGACGTCACCTGGCTGGCCCCGGATGGCAGCGAGATGACCATCGAGCAATGGCAGGACAGCCACGGTCGCTGCCTGGGCATGCTGATGGACGGACGCGCCCAGGAAACCGGCATCCGCCGCAAAGGGGGCGACGCCACGTTGCTGCTGGTGGTCAATGCGCACCATGACATCGTCAATTTCCGCCTGCCGGAGGTACCTGAAGGCAGTTTCTGGACCTGCATGGTGGACACCAACCAACCCTTGGTGCGCGGCCAGGAACGTTTTGAATTTGATTGCGAATATTCAGTGACCGGACGTTCGCTATTGTTGTTCGAATTGCAACGCGAAGAAGAGGAATAAGCGCATGCGATAGGCGGCGACAAGACGGCGGAAACCGCAAGGACGCGATTTCTGTCGCAATGCAGCGCAGTTCGAATGCAAAAAATGCGGTTCAGATACACATTCCGACGCGACGAAACCGCCGGCATGGTCAATACTTTCCCTGCGCGAAGCTCCAGGACTCGGATCAGCGCAACTCACAGTCAGGCCCTTAGGGGCAGCAATGGGCGGTCGGCCCACTGTGTGACTGCAGGATTGAACACCACAAGGACGTACTTCGATGAAACCAGCCTCTCATTCGCAAGGCCGACAGCATCCGCAGATATGGAACAGCTCGCCGCAACTGGCCGACATTCCCATCATCAGTACCCAGACCCTGATTCCACCAGGCGCCCGCGCGGTCATCCTGGCCCCTCACCCCGGCGATGAGGTCGGTGCGTGCGGCGGCCTGCTCCAGTTATTGAGCAACCTGGACCAACCCATGCTGTTGATCTCGGTCACTGACGGCGTCCCAAGCCATCCCGGCTCGCCATTATGGTCCGATGAACGACTGCGTACATTCCGTCCGCATCCCCAGGAAAGCGTGGATGCCCTGCATCGCCTGGGCGTGCCGTCCCACGGTCTGCAATGGGTGCGCGGCGGTTTCCCGGAGAAAGGCCTGGCCGAACATGAAGCGCAACTGACCGCCCTTATTCGTCATCACCTGCGACCCGGCGACGTGGTATTCAGCACCTGGCGCATGGATGGCGACAGCGACCACGAGACGGTCGGTCGCGCAGGCGCCCAGGCCGCCGAAATTGTCGGTGCAGCTTTCAACGAGCTACCCGTATGGGCCTGGCATTGGCCCGTTCGCGAGCAGAACAAGATTCCTTGGCACCGAGCGCGCAAGTTACGCCTGGACGTCTGGACCACCGCCCGCAAGCGTCACGCCATGCATGCCTACACCAGCCAACTGAACGGCGAGCCCGCCAACGGCATTGCACCGCTCGTGCCGCGGGTCATCCTCGACCGCATGGGCATGCCCTATGAAATCGTCTTTATCTGAACCCCAGGGCCTGTGGGAGCGAGCTTGCTCGCGATAGCCCAGCCAGCCTCTCATTCGACTGATCTACCGCTATCGCGAGCAAGCTCGCTCCCACACAGTTTTGTTGCCTGCGAGGGTCCTGCCCATCAAGAATTCCGGAACTGCCGCAGCCGCCGTCAGTCGCATGAACAGAGACGTCTGATTCAGGAGTGAACGTGACTCGCGATCCCGACTGGCGGGCCGAAGAATCAGTACCGCTGGGACCGCCCGCGGCGATTCATCGACTGCGTGTTCTGACGGTGAATACACACAAGGGCTTTACTGCCCTGAACCGCCGCTTCATCCTGCCCGAGCTGCGCGAAGCGGTGCGCAGCACAGGCGCTGACCTGGTGTTCCTGCAGGAGGTGCTGGGCGAACATGATCGTCATGCCACGCGTTATGACAATTGGCCCCAGACATCCCAATACGAATTCCTGGCCGACAGCATGTGGAGCGACTTCGCCTACGGTCGGAACGCCGTGTATCCGGACGGCCACCATGGCAATGCGTTGCTTTCCAAGTACCCGATCCGCCAGTTCCGCAACCTCGACGTGTCGATCACAGGCCCCGAGCGGCGTGGGCTGCTGCATTGCGTGCTGGACGTACCGGGCCACGCCGAAGTCCACGGCATCTGCGTGCACCTGAGCCTGCTGGAGAGTCATCGCCAATTGCAGCTCAGTTTGCTCTGCAAGCTCCTCGACTCCCTGCCGGAAGACGCTCCGGTCATCATCGCTGGCGATTTCAACGACTGGCAATTGCGCGGCAACGTCACCCTCGCCCGTCGCCAATACCTGCATGAGGCCTTCGAACAGCACCACGGGCGCCCCGCCCGGACCTACCCGGCCCGATTCCCCCTGCTGCGCCTGGACCGGATCTACCTGCGCAACGCCACCAGCCACGCCCCGCAGATACTTGGCAACAAACCCTGGACGCACCTGAGCGATCACCTTCCACTGTCGGTGGAAGTCCATCTGTAGCGGCCAGGCCTGAGCGCATCCACCTGTAAGATCTGACAGTAGCGACCCTTTTCATTCGTTGTTAGCGTGCTTTGCATACAGCGAGCGTTGCCGGGTCCTGTGTGCCATCTGTCGTGCAACCCATGCTGGAACCGGCATGCCAGGGATGCCCATGCAGAGGGATAGCACATGATTCGGCGCGATCAGGGTTCCCATCTTTTGTTCAAGCTCTTGTGGGGAGCGGCTCCCTTCCTGTTGCCGGTTCCCTCCACCATGGCGGCTTGCACGTTGACGCCCACGGCAGGCAATGACGCCTATGTGTGTGACAGCGGCACCCAAGCAGCCGGGCTTACAGACCTGTCCGGCAACAATACCCTGACCGTCTCCGGCACGGGGCTTATCCAGGGCAATGTCACTTTCGATGCCGGAACCGACCGCATCCTGGTCAATGCCAACGGCGTGATCAACGGTGACGTCGAGCAAGGTTCCCAAGAAGATGTGTTCGAAATGAACGGCGGCCAAATTCTGTCGCTGTCGCAGGGTGATGGCATCGACAGGTTCCTGATGACGGGCGGTACTATCACCAACGCCTTCGAAGACGGCGACATTGCCAAGATGACCGGTGGCACCATCGGGCGAGTGAACATGAAGCTGGATGACAACGTCTTCGACATGTCGGGCGGAACGATCATTGGCAACTTGGTGACGGGTTTCGGCCAGGACACCATCATCGTGTCGGGAGGACGCATTGGCGGCAACGTCAGCGTCAGCGATGGCAACGACCGCATCAGCATAAGCGGCGGCGAGATCGATGGGGAAGTCCGCACCAGCCTTGGCGATGACCGATTGGAGTGGAGCGGCGGTCTGATCCGCTCGGCCATTTTAATGGGCGACGGTAACGACACAGCGACGTTGCGTGTCCTCCATGAGGCAGCGTTGAGCGTCACGCCACGGGTAGACGGCGGGTTGGGCCAGGACGCTCTTGCGTTCGAGGGCAGCACTACGAGCATGGGCGCCCGCTATGTCAATTTTGAAACCATCAAGCTTTCCCAGGGCTCGCGCCTGGACCTCAGCGATACGCTTGTCCTGGGCGACAGCACGAGCGGCACAGGCGTGCTCGATATCGACAGCAGCAGTGTGCTGACAGCGACTCAAGGCGTCGTCGCGCCGTTCACCGCTGGGCAGATGGCCGCACTCGACAACGCCGGGACAATCGACCTTGCCGACGGCAACACCCGCGCTGACGATACCCTCACGGTGCAAGGCAATTACGCAGGCAACGGCGGCCAGTTACGCCTGCAAACGGTGCTCGGGGCCGATGACTCACCCAGTGACAAACTGATCGTCAACGGTGGCACGCTCACCGGCAGCACGGCCATTACCGTCACGAACCTGGGGGGCGCCGGCGCCGTGACTGCCCGGGACGGCATCGAGCTCGTCCGGGCCCAGGGCGGTGCCGTCAGCAACAGCAGTGCCTTCTCCTTGGCGCAATCAGTCTCGGCGGGGGCATTCGATTATCGTCTGTTCAAGGGTGGCGTGACCGGCAACGCCAACAATTGGTACCTGCGCTCAACGGTAGTGGCCGGCCCGGTGGCCGCGCCCAGCCCAAGGCTGCCGCCCTTGCCGGTTGCCGTACCAGGCGCCGCGCCCATTCCCCTGTACCGTCCGGAAGTACCGACCTGGTCGGTATTGCCTCCGGCGGCGGCGCAACTGACCCTGATGGCCCTGGGCACGTTCCACGATCGCCAGGGCGATCAACGCCTGCTGACGGAAACTGGCGCGTTTGGCGCAGGTTGGGGCCGAGCCTATGGAAAGGACCTCGACCAGACCTGGGCCGGCACGGTGACACCGCGCTTCGACGGCTCCATCAAGGGCTTTCAGGTGGGTAATGACCTATACGCTGCGCCGACCTCCGACGGCCAGACCCAGCGCATCGGCTTCCTTGTCGGGCATACGGAGTTGAACGGGAACGTCGACGGCTTCAACCTCGGCTTCAAAGGTCGACGCGCCGGCAAGGTCGAACTCGACGGCGACAGCTACGGGCTCTATTGGACGTTGATCGCCCCATCCGGTGGCTACCTCGATGCGGTGGTGATGGGCACTCGCTTGAATGGCGATAACCGATCCGAACGCGGGATGAAAATCGACAATCGCGGGCGAGCCTTGACCCTGTCGATGGAGGCTGGCTATCCGTTCGCGGTTACTCGCGACTGGGTCTTCGAGCCCCAGGCCCAGGTCATTCATCAGAGAATCTCCCTCGACAGCCAGGACGATGGGATTTCCAAGGTCGAATTCGATTCGGACAGCGCCTGGACCGGCCGCCTCGGCGCACGGCTCAAGGGCAGTTACCTGGTCAGTGGCTTACCGGTGGAGCCGTACCTGCGAGCCAATCTCTGGCATACGTTTTCCGGCACCGATTCGGTGACCTTCGACGACACCCAACGCATCGAGACCGAACAGCGGGCCTCCACGGCGGATCTGGGCGTCGGCGTTAACGTGAGCCTGGCAACCTCAGTCAGCGCCTATGCGGGTGTGGACTACAGCAACAATCTGGACAGCAACCAACAACGCAGCGTGGCTGGGAATGTGGGTGTGCGGATTAGTTGGTAGGACGAGACGACGAAGACTTGACGCCCAGAACAGGTCAATTTTATAGCTGTAAAATCATTTAGTTAGCCCTAGGTGATTTCACTCTGCCATTTGTCGGCCAATTTCTTGACGTGACCGCAACGGTCCTCTTGACTACAACGTACTACCCCCCGGAATACAGTCAGGGGCAGGCCTCTGGAACCCGCCATCGCGGGCCGCCAGAGGTTTGCCTCATCCCATTCGGTCGCCCCTCATTCGGGGTAGGAGAGACGCCCTAAGCGAGAAATGCATGCGATTGCAAGGCAGACCCCCATGAAAACGTCCCCCCGCCCAAAGGAATTCAAAACCACCTTCTGCACCGTCTCGACTTCCTTGTTGCTATGCTCGTCGATGCAAGTACAGGCAGAACTGGAAGATCCCCTCTCAGCCCCCTGGTATGGCCGGACACCCACCGGCAGCCAGGCGAGCAATGACCCCGTCCCGGGCAAAAGCCCCGCGCTGTTCACCTTGCGAAACGTCAGCGGCCACACCCAACGCATGGGTCTGATCAGTGGCCAGAGCCAGCTCACAGCCAATAGCAGCGGGATGCTTGTGCCCCCTGCGCTGGCCGAGCCGGGCCAGGATTCCCTGAGTCTGAAGGGTGAAAACCTTGGCGCTTATTGGAGCCTGACCGGACCCGCCGGCTGGCACGTCGACCTGAGCGCAAGCGGTGGACGGGTCAATGGCTTCAGCCTGAACGAACAGGGCCTGCGCCAAGCCACCGAGGGCAGTGCCGTCACACTGTCGGTCGAAGGTGGATTTCCCATCGGCATCAGTGACAACTGGGTGGTCGAGCCCCAGGCACAGTTGATCAATCAACGCGTCAGCCTGGATACGCCCTCCAGTGAAAAGAGTGACAGCAATGAATTGAGCACCTGGAGCGGTCGCGTCGGCGCCCGGCTCAAAGGCAACTATCAGGTCAACGGCCTGGGCGTCGAGCCCTACGTGCGCACGAACCTCTGGCACACGGTCCAGAGCGCCGACACCCTGACCCTGGACAAGGTCGACAAGATCAGCAGCAGCCGCAAATCTTCCACCGTTGAAGTCGGCTTGGGCCTGGTCGCCCGGGTGACGCCGGTGGTAAGCCTGTATGTCAGCGCCGACTACAGCAGTGACGTCGATGACAACGACCTCAACGGAGTCATCGCCAGCCTGGGCGTGCGGATGCGTTGGTAAAACGTCCGCCTTTCTCTTCGATGCATTCCCTGCGAGGGAGCAGGCAGCCTGGCCGCCCGCCCCTTGCCGCTTCGAAAACACCTCCATTAAGGCGTATAACGCTAAAAGCGCTGCAGACTGTCAGCCCACGGCTCATTTCATTGATGGAGTAACGATATGACCACAGCCAACCTCTTCGCCCATTTGTTTCCCAGCGCCGCTGACGTTCCAGAGGCCTACCGTCTCGGTGACCCGGTCGAACAACGGGAATACCTGGTCGATGGCGTCCTGAGAACCTGGCAAGGCCCCCTTGCCACCGTGCGCAGCCCGGTTTACCTGGCAGGCTCCAATGGCGATGAACAGGTAATCCTCGGCAGCACCCCGCTGCTGGATGCCGAGACAGCACTCACCGCGCTCGACGCCGCCGTCCGGGCCTATGATCGCGGCCAGGGCACATGGCCGACGATGCGCGTCGCCGAACGCATCCGTCATGTCGAAACCTTCCTGGCGCGCATGCGCGAACAACGTGAAGCCGTGGTCAAGCTGCTGATGTGGGAAATCGGCAAGAACCTGAAGGACTCCCAGAAGGAATTCGACCGTACCTGCGACTACATCGTCGACACCATCAATGCCCTAAAGGAACTGGACCGTCGCTCCAGCCGCTTCGAACTGGAGCAGGACACCCTCGGGCAAATCCGCCGCGTCCCCTTGGGCGTCGCCCTGTGCATGGGCCCTTACAACTATCCGCTGAACGAAACCTTCACCACGCTGATTCCCGCCCTGATCATGGGCAACACCGTGGTATTCAAGCCCGCCAAGCTTGGCGTGCTGCTGATCCGTCCGTTGCTGGAAGCCTTTCGCGACAGCTTTCCGGCCGGGGTCATCAATGTGATCTACGGCAGTGGGCGAGAAACCGTCAGCGCGCTGATGGCCAGTGGCAAGATCGACATCTTCGCGTTCATCGGCACCAACAAAGCCGCCAGCGACCTCAAGAAACTTCATCCGCGCCCACATCGCCTGCGTGCCGCCCTTGGGCTGGATGCAAAGAATCCCGGCCTGGTGCTGCGTGATGTCGACCTGGATAACGCCGTCAGCGAGGCGCTGACCGGTTCGCTGTCATTCAACGGCCAACGCTGCACGGCACTGAAGATTCTGTTTGTTCACGAAGACGTCGCCCCGGCGTTCATCGAGAAATTCAATGCCAAGCTCGCCGCCCTAAAACCTGGGATGCCCTGGGAGGACGGCGTGGCCCTGACGCCGTTGCCGGAAGCCGGCAAGGTCGATTATCTGCATTCGCTGGTGGCCGATGCGATCGCCAAAGGCGCGGGTGTCATGAACCAGCACGGCGGAGAATCCAGGGCTTCGTTCTTCTATCCGGCCGTGCTCTACCCGGTGAACACGGCGATGCGGGTCTATCACGAAGAACAGTTCGGCCCGGTGGTGCCCATCGTGCCGTATCGCGACCTCGACACCGTGGTCGACTACGTACTGGAGTCGGACTTCGGCCAGCAATTGAGCATTTTCGGCACCAACCCGGCCGAAGTCGGCAAGCTGGTGGACACCTTTGCCAACCAGGTCGGGCGCATCAACATCAACGCCCAGTGCCAGCGCGGCCCCGACACCTTCCCGTTCAATGGCCGGAAAAACTCCGCCGAAGGCACGTTGTCGGTACACGATGCCCTGCGCACCTTTTCGATCCGTACGCTGGTGGCGACCAAGTTCCAGGAGAACAACAAGGCATTGATCAGCGACATCATCCGGGAACGGGATTCAAACTTCCTGACCACCGATTACATCTTCTGACCCGCCTCCGTTGTTCAGGACAGGGCTGCGCGGCGCCACTTGAGGCCCCAGCCCTGCTGCATGCCGGCAGCCGCCAGCAGGATCGCCGCCACGCCCAGCCATTGCAGCGATTCGAGACGATGGCCGAAGGCGAACCAGTCGACGAAGATCGCCGCGATCGGGTAGATAAAGGACAGCGCGCCCGTCACGGCAGTCGGCAACCGTTGGATCGCGCTG